>JAOZRM010000190.1 GCA_029940175.1 Candidatus Sabulitectum sp.
GATGGAAAATATGCATAAAGAATCTGCTTGTCATCCAGTTTAAGCGTGCTGTTAAGGGGGATCTGATCATATTGCGCCATGGTCAGCGAATCCCTTTGTACATCTCTGTTGGCCCAGAGAGATATCTCATACAGATCAGTACCGGTATCCCAGGTTCTTCTGTCAACCAGCGGAGGCAGGGGAACCCTTGGTTCGTTTTCCACCCAGTCGGTGCCGCCAAATCGGAAAGTCAGTCCACCTCTGTGTCTACCCCACGTGGATTGAAGATCATTCATGGGCAGGGAAAAGGCATAGTCGAATGAGATTGGAAGTGACCCCTCATACCTTGCAGATAGACCCGCTGATATCTCTGAAGTTCTTCCAAGGGTTCTTGCTCTGTAGCCTGTTCTGAAACCCCAGGAGGAAACAGTTCCAAACCACTTCTCCAACCCGAAGGCAAAATCAATATCCCTTGCTCCGTCCACGTCATCCAGAGACCAGTCCACCTGAAGAACAGGCGTGATGAATCTGGGATAAAACGCCATACCCAGAGAAACTTCTATTGGTAAAACGTCTTCTTCCCCAATACCCATGTCCGGCGAGATAAGATTTCTTGCAACTCCTGCAAGTGTAACTCTTCTACCAAGCTCGGCTTGAAATCCAAAATCCGCCGAGATCGCCTTTACTCTAAGGCCGTTTGCAGCAAAAAGGGGGTCGTATGAAGTAAATTCGTTATCAACATAGTCTCTAAAAATGTATCTTCCGGTGAAACCGAAAGAAATCGGGAACAGGCCGGGTCTGAATGCCATAGCAAGAAGACCCTCTCCCTGAGTGCATTGGTCTGATGCGTTAAGAAGATCAACCCCCAGACCGAAGGCAGAGAGTTTTGTTATTGGCTGAACATATCCCAATGCGCCATAGTTTATGGAGTTCAGATCCATGTTTGGATATAAACTGGTGTACTCTGTACCCACCATTATCCTGCCTGATCTGAGAAGACCGGCAGGGTTCCACCAGGCCGCCCAGGCGTCATCCGCAAGTGCAATGAAGGCTCCCGACATTCCCATTGCCCGAGCACCCGGATTGAGAACATCCCCGTGTAACGATGAGGTTATGAAAAGAATTACTGCAATAATTATTATCTTGCTACGCATACTGTTCCAGTCACCTCCCCCAATGGAGCTGAAGCATGAAATATGTATACTCCTGACGGCACAGGAACTCCCACATTATCTGTTCCATTCCATACTGGCACAACATCTGTGATGTTTCTCACAGGTACACCCTCAATGTTCATGATAGTAAGAGTAATAATTGCATCCTCCGCTGCCAGCCAAACGAAAGAAGCTGTATCATTTATTCCATCACTGTTCGGGGTGAACGGCGTTGGTATCACAGTCATTCCCAGAGGGAAATTCCTTATGAGGCCTATATTGAATTCAGTGTAAATATTCTCCTGGATGGTTGCAGTATCAGAGAAAACCATGTAGGGCTCCTGTTCAACATGAATTGGAACAGGTCCAACAGGCACTTCTTCGAAATAGTAATATCCTGTATTATCAGTAATGGCAGTTACTCCCAGACCAAGGATGGAAACAACCAGATCCTTCAGATCCCGTCCGGTGTAAACATCAGTAACAATACCCCCAAGAGATCCCGTGGGACCCTGGGCTATGGCAGAAGCCATAGTGCTGTAGGGGCTCTCCCCGTCTGGATCTGAATAAACGCATGTAGCCCAGTAATAGTATCCGATTCCGTTAACCACCTGAGAATCTACCCAGGATAGTGTATCTGTACTCAGTTCAACGATGGGATCCGGATCTGGACCCACAGGAGTTATGGATCTGTATAATCGATAGGAAGTCAGCCCTTTCTGCCCCAGACTAGCTTCCGGAGGCTCCCAGCTTAATGGAATAAAGCCATTATTACCGCTGACTGCCACCAGGTTCAAAGGTGGTGCAAATTCACCGATAACTGTGAACGAGCCGTAAACAGAAGTGTTGTTTGTTTCATCGTGTTCAATAACAGTGGAATCAGGATCAACTACAGAAACAAAGTATCTGCTGCCTGTATCAAAATAACTGAATTTGTACCATCCCTTGAAAGAAGCAGTTTCTCCACTCTCAAGTGGGGGGACGTCAAGAACTCCTACAGGCTGCGAAAGAGTATCTGGGTCCTGTGTGATATAGAAGGCCAGTTGTGTTGCAGTGGAAGGACCTTCCCCATCGTTGCTGACAACAGCACTGAAACCGACATTCTGTCCAACCTCGAATGGAGGAGCAACATCCGGAGAAGCAATCGACACAGTCAAATCCGGATAAGCCAGAACAACAGTGAACTGACTTGTGGCATTTTCAAGACCCAGGTTACCTCCACCGGCTACAACGTCAACAATATGAGTTCCCGGTTGATTCGGACACTGAATGACAAATTCTGCGGAGGCACTTGAACTTTTGTAAACCAGATTACCCAGGAAAGCAGGGATTTCAACATCCCCGGAAAAAACATCCGGTGGATGAAGGGTAGCCCAAACTCCTGTTGCTATATATCCACCTGTGTTGGCCACTGTTACTGGTATTGTAAGTGCTCCGCCGGGAGGGGCCAGAATGGTAGTATCAGCAGGAAAAGCAATGTTGAGTTCAGGATCTCTCGCAAAACGATAAACGGCTACAGCAAATTGCTGCTGCTCTGAAGGATCACCAGGATCCGCCCAGTAAACACCGGAAACCTTCACTGTCCAGGCTCCGGTCTCGGGGGTCTCCACCACTATCCTCTCAACGGGACTCTGGGAAGTCACACCGGCAGGAAGCGAATAGTTGTATTCCACATTTGACGGAGAAATCAGAGTCACATCGAGATTAACCTGCAGGTCGGAGGAAAATGAAGGTACATCTGCATATCCCAGGCCTACGGACATCCAGCTGGTATATGCTGGAACGTACATCATCCACTGCTTACTGCCTGTTCCTTCAACAATGGTGGAATTGATCCACAAAAGCCTCTCAACTTCCTCTGAGAAGTATGTGCCGGGAAGGTGATATCCGTCCAGGAGACCAAAACCACTGGCAGGAGTTGCGTAACCGGATTCAGGATCTCCTGTATTGCTCTTCAGAGGAATTGCACAGGAAACTAAAATTGCCATAGCATCTTCAGGGCCGAAAAGGTCTCCGTACTTCTCCTCACAGATCGCCAGGGCTGCAGAAACGAATGCAGCAGCCATACTGGTGCCTGCAAATCGAGTATAAGAAGGCTCACCCGGCCATCGGTTTGCCGGCTCATCAAGCCATTGCCCACCATAAAACGCATTGGTGGTAGCAACTCCATCCTGCATTGTTGACTGGATGAATTCTCCTCCTGGAGCAAGTATCTCGGGTTTAAGACGACCGTCGGCAGTTGGACCTCTCCCGCTGTAAGAAGCAACAAGAACGTTACCGTTATCATCAGGCTGGAAGGAAACAGCACCTGCAGTGATTGCATTTTTTGAAATTGCAGGTGATGGGATGGCGCCGGGAGCAGGATTATTTCCCGAACTGAATACGGAGATCCCTCCGTTTCTCGCATGAAAATCAACTATCTGACAGAATCCATCGTAAGAGGTTGAACCATTGAATCCCCACGAGTTATTAACAATGAAGCAATCACTTGAGAAGAATTCAGTGTAGAATGCCGCAAACTGAGAAGGGGTCATTGATTCAGGTCTCTGGATCACATAAAGCTGAACATCAGGAGCCCCGCCGCTTCCATTGAACTCGCATCCGAGATCAACATCTCCTCTTGAACCGATGACACCGCAAACTGCAGTCCCGTGGCCATCAGGGTCTGCCGGGCCGGTGACAACCGCTCCCTCAAGATCGGGGTGTTCCTGCCATACTCCTGTGTCAAAAACACCAACTCGTACGCCAAGACCGGTGTAGTAGGTCCACAAATCAGGTAAACCAGTTATCTCACGACTATCATCAGCCTGCGGATTGAGAGAATGTGAGAACGCAGTTTGTGATACATCAGGAACTGCTGCCAGAACACCCTGTTCAACTGGAGCTGGAATCAACCACAGCCCGTCTGACAAGATCATTCCGTTCGGTGGTGTAAAACCGGGAGCCATCATTACAAGCCATCCACCATTCCAGTAGCGGTGCTCCGGGGCAACTGCATCATTCCATGACCAGTTAGTAATAGTTTTAACAAAACCTGATCCCCGCAGGGCAATGAAAGAATTGTCATTTCCAACCAACGCTACAAAGCTGCTTCTATCAGGGGCATAACCAACCGGCCACAAACCGGCCTGATCAAGGATTGCAAGATCGTGTGGAGTCAGGGATCTGTAAACCTGAATATGAACAAGATCTCCCGGAGCTCCGGGAATACAGTCTGACAGGAGTGGTCCGGATCCTTGATCTGTAGAGATATAGCCTCTGCCTGACTCCATAAGAAATGACTGTCTTTGGCTGGAATCCATTCGTGACAGTTCTTCAATTGTAGTGGGAGCAGCGGATTCAATCACCGGGTAATCTATGTTGGAAAGAAACACAAGCAGTAAAATTGATAATAAAGTCATAGCCACTCCTATTTGTAATTACTCGTATGTATAGAGATACTATAAATTGTATTAGTTCGTCAACCACGTAGAAATAGACAAAAACAGGGACAACCCTCATTAGATTGCCCCTGTTCTGATATAAACTGCGATACTAGTTTTTTATTTGAATTCCAAGATTCACCTTACCAGGTAGTAGCTGCTGCAGCCTACTGGACAACCGTCACTGTGGTGAGTTTTCCAAGTCGGTAAGGTTTCTACTTCAGATACACACATCTCTCAGAGAAAGATCCAAATGGAGAAGACAGCCTGACCATGTAGCAGCCTGCTGGAACAGAAGCAGCAGGATTCCAGACCAAAGAATGCTCTCCTGCTGAAACTGAACCACAGGGCAAACTCTCTACTAGTCTACCGGAAAGATCATAGATGGAAAGCTCAATCAGAGCAGGTTCAGGGATTGAACAACTGATACTCAAACTGGCCGAAAAGGGATTGGGTGAAACATCAAGTGTAACTGATGATAAAGGCTCTTCAATCTCTATTCCAGTCTCTGGAGCATATCTTACCAGGTAACCACTACCTGCCCAGGTGCCTCCTGTTATGTAACCACCCTGGTGAAGCTGAACAACCGAATAGAAAAAGTCATCAACGCTTACTGTATTGTTGATGTTCCAGAGTTCATTGCCCTCTGAGTCAAAGCGAACCAGCCAGCCTTCTTTATAATCCCAGGAGTCCACTGTGTTTTCACTCGGGTAAGGTTCAAGAAATGCTTCCCCTCCCGTAAATTCTTCATCATCAAGCCAGGGATTGTAGCCATCCCAGCCGGAGAATATGTATCCGCCATCCATGGTTTGCCTGATACAATGACCCTCATTTTGATCATTTGGGTCTGCATAAATACTGTACCTCCACAGTATTTCACCGTATGAATCAGTGTGTGCAATGCTGGGGTTTATCTCTGTTACAAATATGTATCCACCATCTGATGCCAGACACATGTCTCCAGGGGGGATATAGAGAAGCTCTGGATAATCTGTACCTCGCAGGTAGTTACCGTCCAGATCATAGAAAAGAAGGTGGGGGCCAT
>JAOZRM010000032.1 GCA_029940175.1 Candidatus Sabulitectum sp.
AGTTTCCGAAATGCTGCAATCCCACAGATATCTGAATCATCAGGATTGATTATCATGAGATTTTCATCGTCTGCCATTACTGAAACAGTTTGTTCAGATCTTTGCTCAGAGCCCAGCCAATAGAATCTCTGATTGCTGTCTCTATTATTTGCAACTCGCTCATGGATTACATCTGGTGCAATAGTTGCATATACCCTGAGTTGCCCCGTCTCCCCATGTATACCATGCATCCTCAATCTCCGAATCAAGAAACTCGGTATCCAGCTCAAGAAATCCGCAGTGACCCACAAGGCTGACAACAGCTGGAAATCCTCCAAACTGTCCGGCCAGGGCGGCCATTTCTGAATAACCTGATGCGTTTAATGAAACAAAATAAAGAGAGATCTGAGTGCTGTCCTCCATGTCCAGTACCTCAAGAGTTTGGACGATTTCAAGTGCCATAGACTTGTTTGCCAGAGAGTCCTCAGACATTATTATAAGAAACCCGAAATCCATGGGATTTGCTATCGCATCAAGATCTGTAAAGCTATCGATAGGAACAAAGTTTGTTGTAGACAGTAGTATTAACAAAGCGACAGGCAAAACCACTCCTTAAGTTCTTTGTAATCTCTTTTGAAAATCTAATAAATTCGGTTGAGAACAGTAGTATAATACGGATAAGCACAGAAACAACTGGAGCCCTTTGAATTTGATAATTTTTGATTAATCTAAAGCCTTTTTGGCACATCAGGGAGTTTTACAGACAATGCTGCTTCTTGCTTTTATTCTGTTTCAGACTGAATTGCCTCACTATGATGTCGTAGTTGACCCTTCCCTCCTAGATGAACTTGTTAGCGACCCGTCTGTAGAGATGGAGATTCCTGCTGTAATCTCTTATGATGGAGTATCCGGGGAATGCACTATTGCTTTCAGAGGAGGTACAAGCCTCTCCTGTGCAAAAAAAAGCTGGCACATAACCGTCAGTGATTCCTATCTGTTCCCCGATGGAGGGCACATACTTCTAAATGCACAGTTTCGTGATGCTTCGTTGATGAGAAATACATTAGGACTCTGGATCACCAGAAAGTTGGGTTACCCATCACCTCAAACTGAATTTGTTACATACTCTATCAACGGCGACAACATGGGAGTTTACGAACGCGTAGAAAGAATTGACAGGTTGTTTTATGAAAGAAATGGCCTGGCCTTTGGCCCTTTATTCAAGAATGTTGATACCATGGGTCGATTTGCTCACCACTTTTCCGACACCACAGCCTTGGCTGGTTATGAGCCGAAGGTCGATAGTTATCCTTACGGAGATCAGCTTCTCGAGCTCCTGGAAGCATGTTTCAGAAACGATGTTTCTTCTCTTGAAGTAAATGAAGTTCTTGCTGCTTTTGCTGTATACACAGCCATAGGCGACAATGACGGTGTCATAAAGAACTTCTACATCCACAAATATGACGAAATTTGGCATTACTACCCCTGGGACAGAGATGCAACATTTGGCAACACCTGGAAAGGGGAATATGACAGCAACTGGGTAACCAGAAGTCACCTTGGTGATATTGGCAATTTCGGGGCAACCAGGGGAATTCTCCTGGCTCCGGAGAACATGTTGAACCTCAACAATCTTCTCCAGCAAACTGGACGGATCCTTAAAAATGATCTGCCTCTGATGGTAGATTCTATCCGCCTTCTAATTCGTGATGAACTTGCTCTAGACCCATACTACCAGTACAGTGTTTCTCAATTCGATTCTCTCTGCTTAGTCATGATCAACGACATTCAGAACAGAGCAGACTTTCTCACAACTATTTCTCTCACCGATGAAATTCCGAAAATTGAGGAAATTTCCATTTCTTCCTGTCTGGACATGGAATCCACGATTCAAGTTGACTTAACTCTGGATGGAGGAGATCCCCACGCTGTTGCATGTCTCTATTCAATAGACGGCCAATTACAGCAATGGCATTACATGGAGTCAGGTCAAGCGGAAAACGAATGGGAAATTGAAGTTCCTGTTCCCGTGGGAACATACAGTATCCGTTTTTCCTTCGGTCCCCTGGGTCCCAGCAATCTTCCTGTCTTTTACCCTTCCTGGGGCATGAGAGAATTTCATATTCGACCAGATCCCGTCCCTGCAGCAAGGGTTGCTCTTGCCGACCTTGCCCCGGATTATCTTTCTCCAGGAGTTCCTGTGTGGTGCGGAGAGAACCTCTGGGTGCTGCCTGTAACCAACACAGCTTCTGAACAGCAGGATATTTCCCTTTGTCGATTTTCTCTGGGGAATCCTGCAGGCAATGTTTTCCTGACTGAGTCCATACTGGTTGCCCCCGGTGAAACTTTTTACCTTACAAACTCTTCTGAAAGAGCCAGACTCCTCTATGAAGACTTCAATGTCTACGGAGACGCTGGTACTTCGTATCCAGCTGGCAGTTCTCTCAAACTGTTTGACCCTTCATGGAACTCTTTATACTCCTGGCAGATAAGTGCAGGGGATTCCCTGCCAGTAGAATATGGTAATGTGTTTCCAAGCGAAATCAGTGCCGGAGATGATGACGACTGGGTAGAGCTGTACAACCATTCAGAATATGGTGTTGATCTTTCACAATGGTATTTCATGGATTCAGATAAAAATGTCTCTCTTCTTCCAGAGGGAACCTCTCTTGCTCCTGGTGGGTTGCTGCTTTTCGCCAGTGAACCTGCTTCATTCCAGCATCTTACTGGCAATGTCATTCCCCTGGATTTCAGTATTACGTCCGAATCCGACTCTCTTTTCCTCTATTCCAGACTTGGAGACAGAGTGTTCTGTGTAACGTGGGATGAAAGCTGGCCAATTAAAGAAACTGGAATCATGTACCTGATTGCACCATATGCTGCAGTTACTTCTAAGGAAAACTGGGAAGCTTCCACTCCTCCCGGCTCTCCAGGTGAACTGAATCCCGGATGGACAGCAACCGGCTATTTAACTGACATTTTCCTTACTTCACCAAACCCGGGGAATGGTTTTTTCAGTTTTCATTACAGAACACCCACTATCCCTGCTGAAGTAATCATTTATGATCTTGCAGGAAGAGTTCGTTCCAGAATTCTTATCCAGGAAAATTATGTGGGTGATGTTACTGCGGATTTCAGTGACACTCTTCCCAGTGGTGTCTATATTCTCTACTTAAGATCCTCGGGTGCTTCTGCATCTACTCGTTTTACTGTCCTGAACTAAGGAGTTGACCATGACCTGGAAAGTTTTTCTCGTTATTCTCATTGCAGCACAAGTTGCCCTGGCTGATGTTGATGTAGAGAACAGCCTTTCTGAGCAGTTCAAAATCAGCGGATACATTGATGCCGGATTCACTGAATGGGGCGCATACAATGCAGTACCCTCCCGCGAATTCCATATTCAACGATCCGGCTTCGAATTGAATGCTGAGTTTGTAGAATCTCTAAAGGCCGAAATAAAGATAGAAGTGCAACCGGATGAACTCTTTCTCAAAGATGCTCTTGTCAGGTGGGATCCGTCTTCATGGGCAAGAATGCGGATTGGTCAATTTAAAAGAGAAACCCTTCTAGGCGGCAGCATCAGTTCCTGGGATCTCAGCATGTTTGAAAGACCTCTTGTTTACGATCTGTGTGAGAATCTAACGTATGCCGGCAGAGATGTTGGAATCGATCTGCGCGTAGATATTCCCCGTTTCAAGGGCTTTGAGCTAAGAGGTACAGCCGGTGTGTATAATGGAGACGAAAGAGCTGAAGAGAGAATTGATAATGAACTGCTTTACACCTTTAGAGGTGAGATCAGGATTCCATCCATAGACCTTACCCTCGGAGGTTCAGTGGCTTCTCACAGACAGGGCGAACAGAACTCAGCGGAGCCTTCCGGCTATTCTGTCAGTGCCAGGCAAAACGCCTTTTCCGCAGACATATCACTGGATTATGAAATTTCTAACTGGTATGATGTTTCCCTTGCTGCTGAAATAAGTAAGGGAGACAACTGGTCTGAAGTTAATGTTATCGCAGGAGAGGAAGCCCCTGGGTTTACCGGTGCCTGGGGTACATTCACAGCCTTCTATCACCCATGGAATGTTCGTGGAATAGAAACTATCTCCCTCGGTGTAAGCTATGACAGGTTAAAAGCAGATACCAACCTGAGCAGTGAGCACAGCCGAATATCAATTATTGGATCTATCTATCCGGGAGATAACATCAGACTGAGGTTCGGAGGAGTTCAAAACATCATTCCGGGTATTCTGGAAGATGAGAAGTACACAGATATTGTAGCAGAGATCGGGCTTAGATTTTGATTGAAAGAATTCCCGAAAGTCTGCATTTTTACCGGTACGAATTCAAATATGTTCTGGATGGCCACCGCCTTAACAGATTAACTGAAGTACTTGATAACCATTTGAATCGTGATAAGCATTGTGGAGAAAGTGGAGATTACCCTATAAGAAGTATTTACTTCGACTCACCTGATATGCGATGGTTCCACGAAAAAAGAGATGGTCTTGAAAAGCGCTTTAAGTACCGTCTTCGAACCTATTCCCATGGAGATTCCGGCTTTGCTCATCCGCTCTATCTGGAACTCAAAGGAAGAGATGGAAGCCTTGTGATCAAGCACAGAGTAAGACTGCCTGTGGAGGAATTCTCCGGAGGGATTGGCGGAGGAGCCGGATGGTTGCGTGAACTTCTTTACAAAACTTCACCGGGCAATAACGTTGCTGAAAGATTCATTGCTCAATCATTCAGGTACAGACTGGCTCCCAGTGTAATTACCGATTATAAACGTGCTGCCTGGGAGGATCACAACAATCCTGATTTCCGGGCAACAATCGATACCGCATCCACCGCGTGGCGCACCTCCTGGAATGGGTTACCCGAAGGAATCCCCGAGGAGATACTCCCGGGTGGCGGTATAGTAGAAATTAAGTTCAGATACAGGATACCGTTCTGGTTCCAGCGATTTGTCAAGGAGATGAACCTTTCCAGGATATCCATCTCCAAGTTTCAAAGGGCAGTTGAGGCTGTTTATCTGAATCACGATGGAACACGGCTTAACCGCCTGATTGAAAGGAGAATAGCTTGTCTGCACTGACACTCTGGTTTAACACAACCAGTGAAACCCTGGGCTACAGTCCTGGTGACCTTGTTATTAATCTTCTTCTTGCATTAGCCTCTGGTCTCGTAATAGGGATTGTATACAAGGCTACACACCGGGGTCTTACATATTCCCAGAACTTTGTAGTTACCCTTGTTCTCATGTGCATCACAGTAAGTGCAGTCATGATGGTTATAGGCAGTAACCTTGCCAGAGCTTTTGCCCTGGTGGGCGCCTTAACTATCGTCAGGTTCAGAACGGTGATCAAGGATACCCGTGATACAGCTTTTGTTTTTTTCGCCCTTACAGAGGGTATAGCCTCTGGAACAGGCAACTATCTCCTGTCTGCTATTTCAACTGTATTCATCAGTGCTGTTGCTCTTATTCTGTACAAGACCAATTATGGCGCCTACATGAGAAGTGAGTATGTAATTCGATTCCGATTTGACCGGGACTCCGGCATTGAAGCAGTGTATGCTAAATTGATCAATGAGAAAACCTCCCGATCTGCATTGATACATATTGAGCCCTCTGATAATGGCCGTTATCTTATACTCTCTTACGACATTACTCTCAAGAGGAGTGTAACTGCAGCCAGTCTGGTATCAGCCATGGAGAAAACCGCAGGTCTGGACAGGGTCAGCCTTGTAAGCTCGATGGAAGACAGCGAGTTCTAACCCAATTCTCCACCGAGGAGTAACATTTGAATATTCTAATCTCCTTGTGTATTCTGTGTTCTCTTCCCAGGTACGAGGTAATAGTAGACCCTGTTCTTCTTGATCAGCTGTATGAATCGCCGTTCTCACAACTGGAAGTACTCGCAATAGTTTCTTTTAATGGATCTACGGGTGATTGCACTATTGCGTTCCGTGGAGGCTCCAGTCTCTGGTGTGAAAAGAAAAGCTGGCATATACGCGTTGATAACCCTGACCTTTTCCCGGCGGGAAATCATATACTTTTAAATGCCCAGTTCAGAGACCCCTCTTTAATAAGAAATACCATCGGGCTATATCTTACAAGAAAACTGGGCTTTGCCTGCTCAGAAACAGAGTTCTGCTCCTTTTCTATCAACAATGCAAATATGGGAGTTTACGAGCGTGTGGAAGCTATTGATCGATTTTTCTATGAGAGAAATGACCTGTCTTTTGGCCCTCTTTTTAAAAGCACTGATGTATACGGTCGGCTGTCACACCATTTTTCCGACACAACCGCTATTGCAGGTTTCGAGGCAAAAATTGACAGCGACCCCTATGAAGGCCAGCTTCTTCGACTTATCGAAGACTGCTTCAGGGAGGATGTTTCTTCTCTAAAAGTAAGTGAGATTCTAGCCGCCTTTGCTGTCAATACAGCTATCGGAGACCAGGATGGAATTATTACCAATTATTATCTCCACTGCAGCAACAGCCTCTGGCATTATTACCCCTGGGATAGAGATGCTTCCTTTGGAAATTCCTGGCAGGGAACCTATGACTCTCTCTGGATAACCAGATTGAATATTACAGAGATAGGTCTTTTTGGCGCAACCCGGGGAATTCTGTCAATTCAGGAAAACAGAAACCTGTTTAACTCCATTATTGCACAAACTGTTGATGTCTTTCAAGAAGACCTCCCCGGCTTTGTGGATTCACTCAGGCTTCTCATCAGGTATGACCTGGCATACGATCCATTTTACAAATACGACGTGGCTCAATTTGACTCTATTTGTTCTCGTTTATCAGAAGACATCCTCGCTCGAGCAGATTTTCTATCAGGTTTTTCTCTGGAGGATGAATTTCCGGGGATAGAGAGTATTTCTATCTCCTCCTGCCTTGATATGGGTTTCACTATTGATATTTCTGTGAGCCTACTGGGAGACGATCCTTTTGGGGTTATCTGCATGGAGTCCTCTGGCAATCAGAGTGAGCAACTGCATATGAAGAATCAGACCTCCAGTGGAGAATCCTGGACTCTTACTCTTGAAGTACCTCCTGAAGCGTACAGTGTTCACATGGCCTTCGGTCCATTCGGCATCAGTGACCATCTGATGATCTTCTACCCTTCATGGGCCATGAGAGATTATGAGAACCGGCCGGATCCCACTCCTTCAGCCCGAGTAGCACTGGCTGATCTTTCGCCTGATCTTCTTTCTCCCGGCTCTCCAGTATGGTGTGGTGCCTATCTCTGGGTTCTTCCTGTAATGAATACATCAGATCAAGTGCAGGATATATCTCTCTGTCGCTTTCAACTGGGCAATCCCAGTGGTAATGTGTTTATTGCTGAATCCATACTGGTGGGTTCGCACGAAATGTTCTATCTGACAAACTCGAGGAGACGTGCTGAAACAATCTACACCGAACACAATATTTATGGAGATGCTGGCACTTCATACCCTCAGGAAACCACTCTTACTCTTATGGATCCTTCATGGAACCCCATTTACTCATGGCAGATAGAGGAAGGTGATTCTCTTCCTGAGATCGGCGGTCTGATCATTCCAAGTGAAGTAAGCGCTGAAGATGAATGGGTTGAACTTTTTAATAATTCAGAATACTCTGTAGATGTTTCCCGATGGTACTTGATGGATTCAGAGAAAAACATCTCTTTTATTCCTGATGATTTTGTTCTTTTACCTGGAGAGATTCTGCTTGCTACCGCCTGCCCCGATTCTTTCGAAAATCTCTTCTGCAAAGTAGTTCCTCTTGATTTCAATTTAATGCGCAGCAGGATTCTCTCTCTCTATACTCTCAGTTAGGAGATCTGATTTTCTCTTTTGGCTGGAATGACTCATGGCCCATAAAAGTCTCAGGCATCATGTATCTGGAGTCACCTTCTGCTGCTTTTCAATATTCTCATAACTGGAAAGCGGTGGCCCTTCCGGGTTCTCCCGGCTTGATCAATCCCGGCTGGTCTCAATGGTCAGGTTGCATGAAAGTTACTCTACTATCTGAAAACCCCTGCAACGGGTCTTTTAGTTTTAGATATGAAACTACTTCACCATGCGTTGAGGCAAATTTGTATGACCTTGGCGGCAGGGTAGTTGAACGAATATGTTTGCCGGATAGGAATGGTGGAACTGTCTGGGCTGATTTCTCCGACTCATTACCAAACGGTATATATATTCTGCACCTGAGATCATCAACTGCAAGCGCTTCTGTTCGCATTACTGTTATCGCCGATTCACTGCTATAATTTGCTTAGTAATGTTTCGTATCTATCATGCATTCATTGTCTATCTGAAGTTGACAACACTTACTCTTCGCCATATTGTAGCTTGCTATACAAGGTGGTTGGTTGAAACAATACGCTCTGTTCTTTTTGCATATTTCTTTTATTGAAATAATGATTCGCTTCCAGTGAATTCAAAGGACTGCTATGCTTTTCGTGTCAGGTATACTGCTTTTGTTTGGTTTGCAGGGTGAGTTAAATCAATACAGACTTGAGATAGATCCTGTTCTGCTGGACAGCCTCTATGCAAATCCCTATGCTCACCTTCTTTTTCCGGCTTTTGTCGAAACTGAAGCTGGTTCCTGTAGTTGCATGGCAGGATTCAGAGGGAACACTTCCCTTGATCATCCCAAGAAAAGCTGGCAATTTGAGTTGCAGGACATTTCCATGCTGGGTGCCTCACATGTTCTTCTTGATGCCCAGTACCTGGATCAATCCGCCATGAGAAATGCGCTTGCACTGTATCTCACCAGACGGTTGGGACGCCCAGCATCTCTTACAGAACATGTTGAATTATACATCAACGACGTCTATTATGGTGTGTACATTCAGGTTGAAAGAATAGATGAGTATTTATGTTCGAGAAACAATCTTGGAGCGGGTGCTTTTTTCAAATCTGTAAACAAAGCAGGTAGATTTGTGTGGCAGCCTTCCCATATCTCAGGAACCAATGGCTTTGAATCCAGAAGAGGAAGCGAGGGGTCTCTTTCGCTGCTCCGGCAACTCATTGATGCTGTTAATCTACAATCTCCCCTCTCTGTTGATCTGAATGACTATCTAGCCCACACTGCTGTTACCCTGGCAATTGTTGACAACGATGCCATGATAATAAATTACTTCCTTTTTATAGGTTCTGATGGAATATGGCGCACAATCCCCTGGGATAGAGATATAACTTTCGGAAACTCCTCCACAGGAGATTACCAGCCAGGATGGATAGATGACAGGCATATCTCCCATACGCAGAGAGCTGCTCTGGCGGCAAGATTACTTGCACAAAGTAACCACAGGGATGTTTTTGATGACTACCTACTTCAAGCCGGCCTCATCATGGAAGAGGAGCTTCCACAAATAATTGACTCCATTTATTACGCTATCAGAACGAGTGTCTATTTAGACACCCTGAAGTCATGCACTAACAGCGATTTCGATGATGCCGTTGCTGTTCTCAGGGAAGCTGTTATTCAAAGAGGTCAGTTCATCTCAGCACTGCCTGGTACAGATAAAGCTCTAGTAACAACACGTATGGTTTTTTCC
This sequence comes from Candidatus Sabulitectum sp., assembly GCA_029940175.1. Classification (GTDB taxonomy): domain Bacteria; phylum Fermentibacterota; class Fermentibacteria; order Fermentibacterales; family JCC-6; genus Sabulitectum. The sequence goes on from JAOZRM010000032.1 coordinate 9,536, forward strand.
GATTGGGATTTTCAGACAGGCGGGATTTCTGATTTAGTTACTGTTACCATCACTTTCCTGGAAAAAGCAATGGTGGCTTACCTCTATACCTGGACAGATGGATCCGAGCTGAACAGTGTTTCCATGGAGAATATTGATGGGTTTTCGTGGAGGGCAACAATCAATTTTCCTGAAGATATCCAAGAGATGCATTTTGCAGTAAAGTACAGGGCTCAACTTGAATCCGGAGTTGCTAACTCTGCTTTCTATTATCCATTATATGGGCCGCCATACCTGGAAAGAGAATTCAGCGCCCCAACTGTAAGAAGAAGTTCTGAACAACTTGTTGTTGACTCTCTTCAAATTCTTTCTCCTGTTCGATATACTTCCTTCCTATGGAGCATCCCGGTAGTCAACACATCCACAGCACCACAGGATATTTCTTTCTGTGGATTCCAGACAGGTTCACCACCGGCAAGAGTTCACACAGGGGCAGATGTTCTTATTATGCCGGGAGATACCATGTATCTCACAAACAACAAAGCGGTACTTGAAGTGCTTCTTCCCTACAGTATGATCCTTGGAGATTTAATCATAGACTCCCCTGCAAATACCCAGTATCTCTTTTTATATCCGTCCTGGGAAACTGCCATAAACACCATCCTCGGTGATGAGGTTTCATTTTACCAGTCTGGCATTGTTCTCAATGAACTTATGGCGAATAATGACACCACGGTTGCAGATAATTTTGGAGATTTTGATGACTGGATCGAGATAACCAACAGGGGATCAACCGATGTTAACCTCTCAGGATACTATCTTTCTGATAATACTGAAAACCCTTTCATTTTTGCCTTTCCTGATACCATGATACAACCTGGTGACCATTTCATTGTATGGGCAGACAATGAGCCTTTCCAGGGGCCAATGCACGCGGAATTTAAAATCAGCTCTTCCGGGGAGTCTTTGTATCTGCATTATTCATTGCTGCTCGATGACCAGGTCACCTTTCCGGAACTTGAGGAAGACATCAGTTATGGACGGTGGCCCGACGGAGAAGGCCAATGGAAAGCTCTTTGTGTTCCCTCACCCGGAGCAACCAACCAGGATGATGACCTGGAACCCCATGAACTCAGATTACAGATACAGCTCCCCAATCCGGTATACTGCAATGAAGTTGTGACAATACTTGGGAAACCAGGTCTTATTAAACTTGAAGTGTATGACCTGGCAGGCAGATTAGTTGACGCTCCATTCCTTGGAGAGGTAGTGGGCTCACATTCTTTCTCCTGGGATTCATCTTCTCTGACCACTGGTATCTATTTTCTCAGACTGACACAAAGTGATGAAGAGCACGTTCAGAAAATAACGGTGATTAACTAAGTGTGGTATTATTTACTTTTGCAGAGGTGTAGTTGTTAATGACTTTAATGGTTAAACTAGTACCGACGATCTTTCTTGCTTTGCCTTTGCTGGGAGCAACTGTTACTATTGAGCCGGGAGACAACATAGCAGACAGCTTTTTGGCTCTCGAAGCGAATGATTCTCTGTTAGTAGGATCAGGAATTTATGCTGAAACACCTGAACTTCTATTGCTTCTTGAAGAATCAGCTCAAGCAGGTATAGCAGTAACTTATGCTCCCTTCATTCGTGAGGAAAGTGCATTGGTTATTAATGAGCTAATGGCAAAAAATGATACTACAATTGCAGACAATTACGGAGAATTCGATGACTGGATAGAAATATCCAATACAGGTACATCTGACATCAACCTTTCAGGATACTATCTAACAGACGATGTGGAAGATCCATTCGTGTTCGCCTTCCCGGATACTGTGATCAGCCCCAGGGAGTATTTCATAATATGGGCTGACGACAATCCAGAGCAGGGATCAATGCATGCTGATTTTAAACTCAGCTCATCCGGGGAGTCTCTTTTTCTTCTTTACTCCCTGATTCTTGTTGATTGTGTCACTTTCCCGGAACTTGACCAAGATATCAGCTATGGAAGGTGGCCGGATGGCTATGGTGAATGGGAGATTCTTGCTGTTGCCTCTCCAGGCGCACCGAACGAGGGTGGAGGTACTGGTGTAGAATCTCAAGATACCTATACAATGCAATTGAATATGGAAAACCCGTTCGGCAGTGCTGGAATTGTGAACCTGCAGGGGAACCCTGGTTCTGCCCAGCTTGATGTATACGATATCAATGGCAGATTAGTAGATAGCCCTTTCCAGGGTGTTATTGTCTCCTCTGAGTTCTTTTCATGGGACACCTCTGCTCTCTCCTGTGGAATCTACTTACTGAGATTTATGCAGGGGAACCAGACTGTTACCAGAAGAATAACAATTATTAAATAGTTCTCCGGGGAGATTCCTCTCCCCGGGAAACAAAAGAATTTATTCCGCTATGCTGTTAACGGCTCCGGGAGTTCCCCAGCAGACGGAATCGCCTCCGTTATCAGGAGTGGGGTTGGCAAAGTCTTCCGAGGGCTGCCAGTTTGAAGGGTCGTTGGGCCCTGAGGCAGAAATTCTCTCGAGAGAAGCTCCGTCCCCGTCGGCAGAAGAAGGTTCTGTACCGCTGGCTCCCCAGGTCTGGTCATATCGCAGGGTCTCCATAACTGTGCCGTTCTCGCTGTAAAGTATGATTTCGTCAGTGGAATTGCGTAATCTGGTCCACTCTCCAGTCCAGGGAATCAGTCTGACATCTGAGCCGTATGCCGCAGTAAAGGAAAGATCGTTAGCAGGAATCACTCCGTAAGTATCGGGAGCCAGTAGATAGTGTGAAAGAAAAACCTGGTTGTTGCCGTCGCTTATCATCATACCGGCAAGATTAATTCCCTCAGCCGAGGCATTGTAGATTTCAATCCATTCAAGATGTTCATCAAGACCCAGGGTACTTCCATCGGGGTTGTACATTACTTCATTGATAACAATGTCTCCAGGTAACTGAGAAACAAGTGCTGTGATAATCAGGAAAAATAACATTGACACTCCATTCGTTACGCTAATTCACTTAATATATTCTATACCCTTTTGGACTTTAGTTGTTTCCTTCTCAACAAAACTATGCCAAGAAAACCAAGAAGGCCAATCGCCACCAGTGGAATAGTAACTGCAAGCACAGAAGTAGCAACAGCAGCTCCATCCTCTACAAAAGACAGAACGCCTGATCCTCCCACCGGGGCAACCACAGACCTTGCAGATACGGTTGCAATCTGTACTCCTCCTGCAACCACCCCTCCTGCAACTGCGGCCAGAACCCATCTGAAAACAGGAGAAATATCACCAACCATTGAAGCGGTGAGAACAGTACCGGCAACCACGGCTGCTGGTGTGGCGATAGCATCAAGAGCATTATTTACCAGCGGTACAAAATATGCAACGATCTCCACAGCGGTAGCCAGGCCGAAAGCCAGGAGAGCCGGCCAGCTTCCCAGCCATTCAAATCCGGAAGCGGGTACAAGATGACCGGAGTGAACAGCAATACTCATAACCAGCATTGGAACAAACACGCGAAAACCACATGCTGCACTAAGAGATATTCCAATAAGCACACCGAGTACCCATTCCATAAGTATTCTCCAAAACACGGGGACGACATAAGTCGCCCCCGCACATGATTAATTTAAAGAGCTTTGCCCCTCTTGAAGGCTTCCAGATTAACCTCAAGAGCCTTAGCTGGTACTCTTTCTTCAATAGCATCAAACCAGCATTTTTCGGAGATCTCCGGCAGATGTCTGGAAGCTGCACCAAGCAGAACTATGTTCATAACTCGCAGGTTTCCCAGCTCTTGTGCAATTTCCATTACAGGTATCATCAGGTTCGGGATCGCCTTTTCTTCAATGATCTTTTCCACATCAGGATACACAGCAGAACCTGTATTCACTGTCATGGGTTCTATTGTCAGATCACAGGTTATGAGCTTTCCATCCGGTGACAGATAATTAGCCCACCTGAGAGCTTCCATCTTCTCCAGAGAAAGAATCACGTCAGCAGCACCCTTTTCAACCAGAACACTATGAACCTTCTCACCAAATCGTACATGGCTTGAAACAGAGCCACCCCTTTGTGCCATTCCATGAACTTCACTTTTCTTCACCTGAAATCCGGAGCGCCATGCAGCACTGCATAGAACCTCGCTGGCCATTAGAATGCCCTGACCGCCGGTTCCGCAGATAATAATGTTTTTGATCTTGCTCATTACACTACCCCCTCAAGATCTTTGGAAAGCGCATCTTTAGGACACACCTGAACACAAAGATTACAATTGGGCCAACAGAGAATCTCGCTTATAACCGGTATCTTTTTCTCAGCATCCCAACTGATGGCCGGGCAGCCAAGCTTCACGCAGATTTTGCAGTGAACACATTTATCCGGATCGAGTACAGCTATTGTTTTCCGCTTGGGCTTGTACTGCATGATACATGGTCTTTTTGTGATAATTACACTAAGCTCTTCTCTGTCAAATTCTTCCTGGAAGGCTCTCTTCATCTCAGGAAGGTCGTGTGGGTCCACAACTCGCACGTGTTTCACACCACATGCCGACACAAGTTTTACCAGGTCTAAGGCAGGTGCAGGTTCTCCCCGGAGGTTTTTACCAGTAGTAGGGTTTTCCTGGCCGCCTGTCATTGCAGTAAGGCTGTTGTCCATTATCATTACTGTGCCAGTGTTTCCATTGTACACCATGTCAATAAGACCGGTTATTCCAGAATGAACAAAAGTTGATTCTCCAATAGCGCTTACAAGTTTGGGCATTTCTTCTCTGCCAACGGCCTTTTCGATTCCTGCAAGAACTCCTATTGCAGCACCCATGCAAACCACGGTTTCAAGAGCATTATAGGGAGGCATAAGGCCAAGAGTGTAGCAACCTATATCTCCAGTAGAACTGGCTTTCATTTTTGAAAGAGTATGGAATGCTCCACGATGTGGACAGCCGGCACAAAGAGTTGGAGGTCTTCCAGGAAGTGCTATCTCTTCAAATGTCAGAGGCAGACTTTCTCCGTTCCTGATACCTTTTCTAACAAGCTCCGGATTAAGCTCTCCTTCAACAGACATCAATTCGCTGCCTGTGCCGTCAATAAGGAATTGTGATCTTATTCTCTCTTCGAGATATGGTTCGCCTTCCTCCACAAACATCACATTATCAACCTGATCGATGAATTCCTTAATAAGTCTCCAGGGAAGAGGGTTTGTCATTCCCAGCTTCAAAACACTAACCTCTGGATGAACTTCCTTAACATACTGATAGCTGATACCACTGGTGATGATACCAATGGATTTATCACCCATCTCAATTCTGTTCAGAGGACTGTCGTAACCCCATTCCTCAAGAGCTTTCAATCTTGCCACTACTCTGGAGTGCATTTTTCTTGCATTTGCTGGAATAGGCACTCTTTTGGCAATGTCCTTCGTGTAGCCTTTTACCGGGACTTCAACTCGAGGACCCACCTCTACGATACTTTTGGAATGGCAAATTCTTGTAGTAACGCGAAGCAAAACAGGAGTATCGAACATTTCGCTGATCTCGTAGGCAATTCCTGTAAAATCCTTGGCTTCCTGGCTGTCCGATGGCTCAAGAACCACTACCTTCGCAGCTCTACCCATAAGCCTGTTATCCTGCTCGTTCTGAGATGAGTGTACTCCTGGGTCATCTGCGCTGACTATTACAATGCCACCGGTGGCTCCGATGTAACTCAAGGTGTAAAAAGGATCAGCAGCCACGTTAAGACCTACGTGCTTCATGGTTGAAAGAACTCTTGCTCCTCCAAAAGAGGCACCGGCAATAACTTCCATGCCTACTTTTTCGTTTGGAGCCCACTGGGCATCAATCTCCGGATATTCTTTTCCGATGGTTTCCATGATCTCTGTGGAGGGAGTTCCAGGATATGAGCTGGAGAAATGCACACCGTGTTCCCATGCACCCCTGGCTATAGCCTCGTTTCCCGACAGGAACAGTTTCCCGGAATTAACTTCGTTGAGTTTCTTCCTCATTGTTTACCTTTCTTCCTGTTGTTTATCTACTACTTGTATTCTCTCTCTTCTTCAATTTTTTCCATTACCCTTAATACACCTCTGGTGAGAGCCTCCAGTTCTGCTTCACCAGGAAAAACAAGCATTTTCCCCAGATATGAGAGGTGCTCTTCAAGAAGGTCGGTTATCCATGGGTTATATGCAATGCCTCCAGTGATCACAACAGCATCCACATCACCGCAGAGAGCGGCCGCCATTCCCCCTGCCTCCTTGGCCATCTGGTAAACCATGGCCCGGAGCACAAGATCTGCTTTCTTGTCTCCGGCCTTGGCTCTCTCTCTTACTTTCCCCACGTGCTCTTCTTGAAGATAGGCGAAAACGCCACCCTTTTTCAAAAGCATTTTCTTCAGTTCCCCGGCGTTGTACTTTCCACTGAGGCACAGTTTCATAAGACCTGTCATTGGCAGCCCACCGGTTCTTGTTGAACTGAAAGGACCGTCGTCATTAGCATTGTTTGTGTCGATCATCTTTCCTTTTCGCAGGGCATTCACGCTGATCCCGCTTCCAAGATGCATCACAACCATATTCAGTTGATTCATCGGCTTACCCAGAATTTCCGCTGCTTTGTAAGCCACCATTCTAATGTTAAGCGCATGGCTGAGACTTACGCGGGGGAGAATGGGATGTCCGCTGAGTCTGGCCTCATCTATCATTTCATCAACACAGACCGGATCAACGAAATAAGCAGGAATGCCTGCTTTCTCCGCTATACCCCATGCAATTAATGCCCCGAGATTCGACGGATGGTCTGCCTGAAGAGTTGAGCCTTCTTTGATATCATCAAGCAATTTCTTGTTCACCCTGTATGTGCCACTGGCCAGAGGTTTGAAAGTTCCTCCTCTGCCCACAACAGCGGAAAGATCTTCAAGTTTGTATCCTTTTTCTGTGAGAATTTCCATAACAATGTCTCGCCTGAAATCCATCTGGTCAAATGTTGAAGAGAATGGCTCCAGTTCTGAAGGATTGTGATGTACATTCTCCTCGAAGATCAAGTCATCACTGTCATAAAGACCCGCCTTGGTGGAAGTTCCTCCCGGATTAATTGCCAGTATTAATCTACGTTGCATCATCGGCTCCCTGCTACCACAGCACCAAGAGCAAGGCTGTTAAGTTTGGTGGAAGCGGTATCAGATCTGCTGAGCATCACTATAGGTGCTCCTGCTCCTGCTATAAGTCCACCGACTTCTGTATTGGTCATATACATGAAACCCTTTGCAAAAATGTTTCCGCAGGCAATGTCTGGAGTAACCAGTACATTCGCACGACCCGCAACAGGGCCTGTCATCTTCTTGATGGCAGCAGCAACAGGGTCCATGGCTCCGTCAACAGCCACAGGTCCTGCTACATCCACTCCTTCGATTCCATCTTTCGCAATCTGTTCCCAGAGAACCGTTTCCGGCATCTTCTCGTTGGCAACCTCAACAGCAGCAAGAAGAGCTATTCTGGCTCTGTCAGCTCCGAGTTTGATCATTATATCCGCAGCATTTAAAGCAATCTGTATTACTTCTTCTCTCTGTGGACGGATATTCATGCCCCCGTCAGTAATAGCAACGAGACGATCTTGTCTGGGGGCGTGAACAACAGCCACATGACTGAGAACTCCTCCGCTTCTCAAACCCACCTCTTTATCAAGAACAGCCTTAAGAAAAATGGAGGATTTAATCAGACCCTTCATGAGAATACCAGCTTGCCCGGAACTAACAAGACTCACGGCTTTGAGTGCTGCTTCATGAGGATCCTCACAATTTACAACAGTAATATCATCAGGCAATTCTCTTCCCAGTTCAGAAAGAGATTTATTTACTTCCTTTATTGAACCCACGATAATGCTTCCTGCAAGACCCGAATCAGAAGCTTCAAGAAGGGCTTCAAGGGAAGACACATCGTGCCCCATGGGAATGGCAACACGGGAACCGCTTAGACCCCGAGCCGCGCTTCTTATCTCAAAAAAGTTGGAAAGCAATACTAACCTCCGTTTTCTATGGGATTTTCTTACTACAACAGATATGATACTATGATTGAAATCGGTAAATTAAACCAGACCCGGGGAGGGATCAGTTTGACACTTTCAGAGTTGTGGAAAAACGCCAGAGCTGTTCTCTTTGATTTTGATGGAGTTCTTGCGGACAGCGAACCTTTTTACAGAAAATCATGGAACGAGGTTCTTGCAAACTACAATCACTCAGTACCGGAAAATGAGTATTGGAAACATTGGGCTTTCTTTGGACGAGGGCTGCGTGGTGAAATTGATAGAACCGGACTCCGTATTGATGAAGACGATATCAATTCACTTGTCAGGATGCAGAAAGACCTTTACAGGGATTATTGTGTAAAGGGAATGGTTCCCCTTTTCAGGAATGCTCCTGCAGTTCTGGCCCTTACAGTTGAAAAAAAGACCTGCGCTATTGCATCAAATACTCACAGTGAACTTGTTAAAGCAATTGCGAAGAGTCAAATTGACCCGCTTCCCCCGGTGATCGGAGGAGAGGGTCTCCGAAGAAAGCCTTCCCCTGATATATTCCTGAGGGCCTCAGATTATTTGTCGGTTGATCCATCGCAGTGTCTTGTTTTTGAAGACGCATGGAAGGGAGTTAAAGCAGCAGAGTCTGCAGGAATGCCTGTTGTACTAATTCGAAATTCATATAATGCAGGTCTTCCGGCACCTGAGGCAAGTTGCGAAATCCAGGGACTTCATGAACTGTATGGTTTTCTTAAGGGGTTGAAATGATCGGTGAACTGATAATGTACCACACTCTGGCAGTTCCTCTGTTTCTGCTGGTCGCTGGTGTTGTTCTCGCTTTTTGGGGAAACCGCATTATTCCTTTTGCCATCATTTTTCTTGCCCTGATACTGGGTTTTCTTCAGGGTGGGTCCCTTCTTCTTAAGTTTACAGAGAACCCGGATGTGCTGAGATTTGGTCCCATTGTACTGGCAGTTGTTCTGGCCATAGCCGTTTCATTTCTCTACAGAGCAGCTTTCTTTCTGGCAGGACTTTTCATTGGCTATTTTGCGTGTTCCGCTCTTTTTCCTCATTTGTCGTCAATCATTATCTGGATTGTTGCTCTGATTTCCGGTGCTCTTGTTTATGTATCAAGGAATTTTGTATTCTCGGTACTTACTTCTGTAACAGGAGCCGGGCTCTCTGCAACCGGAATTGTAAATCTGATAGCCTGGGTTAATGTTTCTGCCGGGATTACAACATACTGGGTGATAGTTGTTATAATCACTGTCTCTGGGGTTGTTTATCAAACTAAAAGAAAAAAGGGAAGGAAGTAGCTTTGTCTCAGCGACTTATAGACTACGGAATAGTACTGGCGGTAGTATTGGTCCTCTCAGGACTTTTCCGGCTTTCCCGACAACTATTAGCTATTTTTATTAAGAAGCAGGAGAGCAAAGGAAAAGAATTCACCTCAGACCAGGCTCTTCTCTGGGGAATGAGATTCCTTCTCAGCGGAATGATGCTTCTTCCATTTCTCACCAGCCTGCTGGCTTTTATTCAAAACGGTCAGCTTATTGGAGGGATGACTCTTCATCTTGGATTGACAGCTGTTTCTGTGGTTCTTTTCAGTTTTGCTGAGGATCTGTTTCGTGACTACAACAGATATGATCGAAAGAACATCAAGCCTGTTGCCTGGCATACAAAAAGGCTTCTCATTCCAGTAATTGTTTTCTGGACTGCAGGATGCGTTTTCATAAGTCCACTCTTTTACTCCGGGCTTACAATTCTACTGGTTATTTTTTACAGATTGTGTCTCTATTTCAGAAAAGCGCCGGAAAAACCTGGAAAAAGCAGGAAGAAGAACAATGGCTGAAAAAAGAACCACCATACTTCACATTATAACCAAAATGGCCGTAGGTGGTGCTCAAATGAATACTTTGATCAGCTGTAGAGAAATTACAAAAATGGGTTATCCATCTGCTGTTCTTACCGGACCTGAAATTTCTCCGGAAGGTACTTTCAGTGATCTTACGGAAAAGTTCGGTATTCCCGTCTCCACTGCTCCTCATTTGATCAGAAAGCTTTCGCCAATACATGACCTAAAAGCCTATTATGAAATTAGGAACATCATTGATCAGAATGAGTTTTCTATAGTCCACA
>JAOZRM010000191.1 GCA_029940175.1 Candidatus Sabulitectum sp.
TTTCGTTGGAAATTACCGCTGACGCACCCATCCCCAGGCCGATGGAAATACTGGTAATGAACATTACAACTGGAAATGTGTACCCCATTGCCGCAAGCTGTTCGCTGCCCAGTTGCCCTATGTAGAATGTATCAACAATGTTGAACACAACCATACCGACCATACCAGCCATCATGGGGATGGTCAGCTTGATCAGTTGAGGCAGTATCTTCCCCTCAGTAAGTTTCGCTCGTCCGGCAGCAGGCATCAGTACGTCCCTTCAGCAATCTCATAACATCTGCAGCATTTGCAAATGAATAGAGATTAACTGGGCTTTAAGAAGACAGCTCCATTTAAATTAGATATGCGCAATCCCGAATATATCAACTGTACAATGTCAATTTCTTTAACTGCCGGATCAAGCTTCACAGTTCCTGCAGAGTTGTTTTATGGCAGACCGAATATGAAACAGACCGCCCCTGAAAAAGGAGCGGTCTGTCCGAATTGAATTGAACTAGAAACTTGTTTTAATCTCGCCCCAGGTGGTTCTGGAAAGGCCGGTTGCATAGTCTCCGACTTCTACTTCGTGAACCCGCTTGGTCACGAAATCTGCCAGGAAGAGTGATTCATTTGATCCGGAGGCGTCTACCTGACCGCATGAAAGACCTAATACGAAATCGCCACTTGGCCAGCCGTTCAGGGGAATACTCTGAACGAATGTCCCTCCGATAGTGTATACTTCAATCGTATAGTAAGTGCTTGTTCTGAGAACAAAAAGGTGACCCCATCCTAAAGCTGTTCCCATGTTGGCGGCGCCTGAGATTGAAGTGAATACGTTGTGAGACGTTCCGTTATAAAAGACAACTTCAGGGTCTCCGTGACTGCTCAGGTAGACGTTGTTGTTGTTCCAGTCAACAGTACAGCCATCGGTGTAGTTTGCCGCGGAGTAATAATCCGGTAAACTTCCAGCGTGAGTTCCTGTAGCTGGATCAATCATTTTAGTGTACACTGAATACTGATCATTCATAAGCAGGTACTTCGTTGAACCGTCAATGTAACCGTATCCGATGTCAAAAACCCATGTCAGATCAGAAGCTACTGGCAACCAAGTGCCTGTTGACATGGTTACAGGGTCCATAGTTGTGTATGAGATAGATCCGGATGTAATCGGACCTGCTACCCAGATCAGTCCGGTGTCCCAGTCCATTGCAAGCCCTCTTACTCCGTTGGCCGGTTGACCCGCGAGGGCCTGACTGCGCAGAATATCGCCCGGAGCACCATACGCAAGGAATACTGTAAGGAATATTACCAAAATCAGACTCATCTTTTTCATTTTACCCTCCCACTGATTAAGAAAAAACAGCCGGGCAAAGGAATGAAAAGAAACTAAAGAAGATTTGATGAGTGCTTCAGATCTTTCCTGATGCCTCACACTTACTAATAATGCTCAGTCTTTCTGTCCCTGTCAACTCCTGTTGATTAACAATGAAGACCAGAGATTGAACGATAATGATTGTCGGGGAACAGTGTTATTACTCTACCTGAATGAGCTATTAGTCGTTAAGCTCAACCAGTTCCTCACTCATGGGCTTCAAGGGTTTTGTGAAAAAGATGTATTTTACCTGGCACTGAAGTGCAAGATCAGGGCTTGGATTGTACTCCCAAAATTTTAGAAGAAGTTTGGAGCGTAGTCTAATGGTGGAAAGGTTTATTGCTACTTATCAAAGGTTACTACGCAGTACAAATTATATACCCGAAGATATCTCTATTCTGAACCAGCTTGATACGGTTCCCAGTGGGAGGGCCATGGAAGGTCATCTATGGAATGACCTGCAGCGAGCAATTTCTGCCTCAGGTCAATAAACCCGTCGAAGTTATCAATTCCAAGTTTCATTTCAGAAGCAGTGCTGTAAGACTTCATGTAATTCAGCTTCGCCTCTTCAATATTGTTCTCAAGGAAACACACGCAACCCAGGTTGGCGTAGATGCTTGAGCTCGCAATTGTACTGTCGGTTTTATCATATATCTTTAAAGCCTGTTCATAAAATTCCCGGGCTTTTGATATTTGCCCCTGCCTGTAACAGACGTTTCCAAGATTCCCAAGAACGTTTCCCTCCATACCGACATTTCCCATTTTGCGGTTAATATCGAGAGCCTTCTCATAGTGTGATCTGGCTTCATCCTGCCTATCCTGTTCAGCGTAAAGAATTCCAAGGTTTGAAAGAATATTCCCCTCCATGAGAGTGTCCCCAATTTCGCGTACTATTTTCAAACCTATGGTAAAGTTACTCAGTGATTCATCGTATTTCTTCCGGTTCATTAAAAGAATTCCCAGGTTGCCAAGAATTATTCCCTCAGAGCGGCGGTTCCCCAGCTCCCTCTGCATATCAAGGGATTGCCTGTACGAGTTTTTCGCTTCATCAAGAATACCCATCGTCCACAGAAGAGAACCGGTATTTGCCAAAACATTGGCCTCAGTGATACGATCCCCTACCTTGCGGGCAATCTCAGCAGCTCGAGTGTAGTATTCTCTTGCCCCGGTCATTTCTCCTCTTAGTTTCTGCATTACGCCCAGGTTCATAAGTATGATTCCCTCAGAACTTAAGTCTCCCGTTTCACGGTGTATCTCAAGTGCTTTTTCAAGGTACTCCACTGCTTTATCTACCTGTCCCTGATTTCCAAGCAACCCGCCCAGATTTCCAAGCACAATACTCTGGAAATGGCGATCTTCTGCAGCATTTGCCAGTTCAAGGGCCTTGTTCATGTTTTCCAGTGCAGCCTTCGTGTCTCCGGTGCACATGCCCAGGGCACCTCTTTTTTTAAGTGCTATTGCCATTTTCAGATCTGATCCAGTTTTGCTTGCAAGGTCAATCATTCGCTGAACTGTTTTACGCTGTTCTTCCCGGTCAGCCATAGTATCCAGTGCTTTCTCCCTGAAGGAAAGCATTCTGAATACACTTTCATCCAGTTGCGCACCTGATTGTTCTTCTGGAAGAAGATTTTCAATTCTTCTTGAAATTTTCAGCTGCTCCTCGCCTACGGAGCGTTTCATGCTTTTGAAGCCCCACTCTATTGCTTTGCTCTTTTCGTCGGCTTTGTCATAGTGATGCATTAGAAAAACTGAAATGCTGTCCAACTCGTCGGGAAACATCTCTTCCATAGACTCCGCAGCGGCTCTGTGCAGCTTTTTCAGATTTGCTTCGATAATGCTGGAATAGGCAGTGTCATGAACAAGAATGTGTCTGAACAGGTATTTTTTCTCGAAAGCAATCAGTTCACTCTGAAGCATCTGCTTTTGCTCAAGACCGTCGAATACATCGGTATGGCTTCTGCTTAGGTAAAGCCTCTCTACAAGTTTCCAGTAAAGCTTCAACTGAAATTCAATTCCAAGCACCGAGGAGTTCTGAAGCACGCTTTTCCAGGATTCGGGCAGTCTGTCAAGCCGTGACTGTATTAACCCGGTAAGACTGTCTGGAACGGAGAGTTCCTTGAATGAAACATCAAGTTTCCATTCTTTTCCTTGTTCCACCAGTACACCTCGTTCAGTAAGATCGAATACCAGTTCCTCAAGATAGAAAGGATTCCCACTGGAACGGCTGAGCAGGAACCGTACCGTTGGTTCGTAAACACAGTCAACACCGGTCTCGCTCAGGGATCCAAGCAGTTTTCTGACAAGTTCCCTGGAGGCTGGTTCATCAACCTCGGATACTTCGATCAGGTTACAGGAAGTAACTGCAGAGTTGTATTTGAACTCTATTTTACTGCCATCTTCCTTCTCTGGTCTGTGAATTAGAATGAAGAGTATGGGCTGTTCTGTTATGCAGTTCTCTGCAAGAGTTTTCAGTATCTGTCTGTCATTATCATCCAGCCAGTGCACATCTTCAAGAACCACAACCAGCTTCCCTTTGTGCGAAAGGGCTTCAAGCAGTTTTCTGAACGCAACTTTTGTTTCAAGTGAAATGGCTTTTGCATTCAGCTGTTCCAGCCGACTGTCATCTGTATCAATTGAAAGCAGTGATGCAAGGAAGGGCGCTGACTTGGTTAGGGGTTCACCGCAGGCTCCCAGCTTCTCAAGGAACTGGCTGTAATCCTGGCCGGCTCCTCGCTGGATGTCAAGAAGATTTCTTAGAATTTCCGTCCAGGCCCAGTATGGAGGTTGAGCAAAGGAAAGAGAATGACCCCTAAGCACTACATACCCCGGCTCAGAGCAGTAGTTTTCCAGGAACTCATGCACCAGCCGTGATTTTCCAATACCGGCCTCTCCCTTTACACTAACCACCTGGTGCCTGGCTCCACCGTAGCTGTTCAGACCAATCCCTGTCTTCTGTTTCTCAAGCAGATCGCTCAGCCGGGCCATTTCATTCTCTCTACCTACAAATGGTGACAGTACTGACATTCCACTTAAATCAGGAGGTACACAGTTGTGGTCAGTTAACAGGTAAATATCATTTGATTTTTTGCTCCAGGAATACTCATTCTGATACAGCGAGTGGATAGCTCCGGTAACTGCAAGTGACCCTGAACTGCTTTCTGCAAGCTCCCTGGCGGTGAGCAGCAGAGAGGACCCGTCAATACCGGACTCATCAACAAGAACCATTCCGGATGCCACGCCCAGGCCGTAGTTAACTCGCAGATCCCTGTTCTGCAGCACAGAGTTCAATTCATCGAAGCCCTTTATGAGCAAGCCAGCGCAGCTTAAGGTTCGGCTGCCATCGTTCTCCCGGGTCTGCTCCAAACCGAAAATACACCGGTAGCTGTCAAGCGACAGCCTTTCCAGGTATCCGTTGTAAAAGAGTGCATAACTTTCAATAAGGCCGGCAACAGTTTTTGATACAGCCATTCGAATCGATGAAGCAGTCTCCCTGTCCGGCATTTCTGCATTGATGTGCAGAGCATAAACATTTCGTCTCTCACCCGGCTGTAGTCGTTCGGTATCTCTTCCCAGATTGTCAAGCTCATATTCAAGCCCGGCCAGGTCATCGGCAAATCGTGATGAGATCACATCCAGATCAAGCTCAGACTCTGCCTTCAAAGCCTCGTATAATTCTGCAAGCCTTCTATCAAGCGAAACATCAGTAGCGTCATTCCACTGATGAGCCGATATGTAGTACTGCATCCACTTGGAAAGCCGCACCTTTTCCAGCAGCAGCGGATGTATGGGGATACCCCGGGAAACAGCCCTCTCCAGCTCACGGCGTACCTGTGGAGACTGGTTGGAATGTCGAGACAGCAGCAGCACCATACATGAAGCAGAATCAATTCCGTCAATGATGGACTCTGCCCAGTCACAGGAGGAAAGTATATCCCTGGGCGCTATCCAGCACCGTTCACCTCGCCCCTCAAGAAACGACACAACATGTGAAGCTACATCCTTATCCTGAGAAGCATGGGAGACAAACAGAGTACCTGTATGATTCACTGTCACCTCAAATCAAAAAACAGCATTAAAAGAAATACGACACAAAACCCTGTGATTATGCAAGGAACATCATTCCCTGACGCAACAATACTCAAAATGACGATCAAGCGTTATCAGCGTGATACACGCCCCGTCCTTATGGACTTTAGGGGTGTTCGGAGGGAGCAGTAAGTACCATTGTGTTC
>JAOZRM010000370.1 GCA_029940175.1 Candidatus Sabulitectum sp.
ACCTACAATCATCATCGAGAGTGTCACATTGCTCCGGATTGGTTGTTGATATACAGGATCACTCCCACTGAACTAATTCTTGAAAGAACAGGATCTCATTCTGAATTGTTTCGGCAGTAGATCCGAGTAAATTCTAGTGAATCAGCTCAGCATATGAATACTTTTATTCCGGAGATCAAACCTTGCAGAAGATTATCATCAAAATTTGGAGTCGGTGATTTTGCCGTTCGGTTTGGCTTTGGGCTTATGCGTATTTCAACAATACGCGTAACCAGCGCTGTGAACCTAACCTACAACCTTGCAAGCGTCTGGTTCATGCGTTGGTTAAACACTTGATATTGCTTTCTGTATTTCATGCAATAGGTCTTTTTCTTCTTGCTTACATGTTACGGGATACACCACTCGATAAGGATCTCTCATGTTCTTTGCACTAATGGTAATCTCAAACACAAGTTTTTCTGGGATAGGCAAGGTTACTTGAGCTTCATACGAGAATACTCTTGCTCCCTCTTTGTGTCTAACTTCCTCGCAACGAAGAACAAACTCTGGGACAGGAGCAAGTGGTTTCTCGCCAACAAAAACGAATTTCTCAGGGTCTGGATTATGTAGAATTATCGACTCCAGTGCCCTATCTCTATACATACCCACTGAGAAATCAGGCATCTTAGGTCCCTCAAGAATGCTTCTTACCTGTTTCTCTACCTCCATAGTCTGGAGGAGACCAGTATTTTCGAAGATTTCAGGTAAAGATTTGGGAACTTCGGGGGGGGGTGGAAAACGTGCTGAGAAGAGAGTACTATTCCTTCTTGTGCAAGTCGGCGGACAAAGAATCCCGCCATGAATTATGGAAATCTTTATTATCGCACCATCAAGAGGGAGAGTGCCTGTGTTCTCCAACTTCACAGTGAATGGTATGAATCGGCTTTGCTCAGAGATAACACTTGGATACAGAGTAAGGAACTCTCTCACAGATTCTCTCCAGCAAGAGTACTCGGCCTTATAATTCCGAATTTTCTCCTCTGAGGGTCTACGAAGTTTGCCAATGAGTGCTACCGTTCTTGCGAACTCAGAATCAACGGAAACAGAATCATCATTATCTTCTTCTGGGTTCTCAGTGAAGGTCGCCTCAGGATACTTTGCAAATACAATCCCAGAAAACTCATTAAGTTCTGTTTCGGATAGGTCACAGTACAGAGGAATATGAGTGACTATATCGCTTGAAAACGGTATATCATCAATGCTTAGATTAACTGATACTTCTGGTTCGAGCTTAGCTAGTTTAGCAAGCTGCTTTTCAAGTTTTTCAATTTCTTGCTGTTGGGAGTCTTTCCCAGGCTCCACAATCCACTCATCTGGTATCTTTACATATGGAACGTCAACATTCCTAGCCGTGTACATTGGTCCAGTATCGTGGGTTAGAAGAGAAGCATTAGTACTTGGATTCCTTCGTCTGAATGCTAAGAGTGAGGCAATGATTCTATTGTCAGCTCTTGTCAAATCGAGGATGTCAGCCATCTCCCTTAGTTCAGCTGGACTCGGATTG
>JAOZRM010000192.1 GCA_029940175.1 Candidatus Sabulitectum sp.
TTCGGTGGCTCCGTACTGAAGGGCTTTACCTGCTTCCTCGTCAATAACTTTCAATGCCGCTTCCTTGACATAATTCACAGGAAATGTTTCAGGAGCAGGAAGACCACCTGCAAAGGAAATAATTTCAGGGTTGTGAGTAAGTTTAAGAAGCTCTCGGATAACAGAGCGCTGCATGCCATTAGCACGGTCACTGAAGTAAGAGTTTCGGTCCATTCAGGACCCCCCTTTCTGATTGCATATAGTTGAAACAAAGTCCACAGACTCACCAATGAACAACCATACTATCGGTTGTGATGTCTATCGGTGTCAACACTGTAGAAAGAGGCTATATTCCAGACTTGGAACCCGGAATCTTAAACCAAGGAGAAAAAAACATGAAAAAACTGATTTACACTATTCCTGTTCTGCTTCTGATCTTTGCATGTGGCGAGGGTGAACCTGCAGATGATACAGTGGAAGATGTGGTAGAGGACGTAGCAGTAGTAGATACACTGGAGGAAGTTCCTGTGGAAGACGGACCTTTAACAGCAGTTACAGCAAGACATATTCTTATCTGTTATGATGGATGCGCAGTTGCCGGACCTTTCGACCGAACCCAGGAAGAAGCCCTTCAACTTATTGAGGGTCTCAAAGGAAGAATTATTGCGGGAGATCTTCAGTTTTCACAGGCAGCCATTGAGTTCTCCGACTGCCCCTCTGGTCAAGAAGGCGGCGACCTGGGAGAATTTTCACGAGGCATAATGACAAGATCTTTTGAGGATGCCGCATTCGCTCTCCCTGTGGACGGAATGTCTGGTGTTGTTGAAACTGAGTTCGGTTATCACCTCATTTACAGAGATCGTTAAGGTATTTGAGTATTCCTGAATACAGAGTCGAGGACGATGATTCCGGTATCAGACTGGATAGTTTCCTCGCTCTGCAGGAATTCCTGGGGCTGAGCAGAAGTTACATAAGTACATTGATCAGGAATGGTCATGTGAAGGTTGACGGCATAACAACTGTTAAGCCGTCAACCCATTTACGCAGTAGTCAGATCGTCATTGTTAACGTTCCCGATCCTGAACCAATTGATCTCACACCAGAGAATATTCCAATCGACATTGTTTATGAGGATGCCCATCTTATTGTGGTGGACAAGCATGCCGGACTTGTAGTTCATCCCACACCAAGCACTCGGGACGGAACTCTTGTTAATGCGTTGTTGCACCACTGCCGGGATACCTTGTCCGGAATTTCCGGTGACTTAAGACCGGGGATTGTTCACCGACTGGACAAGGACACAACCGGCCTGATGATGGTAGCAAAAGATGACGAAACACACAGACATCTCTCTGCGCAGCTTGCAGCAAGAACTGTGAAGCGAAGGTATGTTGCTTTGTGCTGGGGTTTCCCATCACCATCTCAGGGAAGAATTGATGGACCAATTGGAAGAGATCCCTACAACAGACAGAAAATGACTGTAATTGAAAGTGGCAGAAGAGCTGCTACAAACTATAAGACATTAAAGAAATACTCTATCGCCAGTCTTATCGAGTGTCGCCTTGAAACAGGTAGAACCCATCAGATCAGAGTGCACATGTCTGTAATGAAAAAATGCCCGATCATTTCAGACTCCAAGTATGGAGGCATGTCCCCTAAAGGGATTCCTTCCACTGTTGAGAACAGGGAACTTGTATCTGATGCCATCAGGCTTGCAGGGCACCAGATGCTTCACGCAGAGACATTGGGATTTACCCATCCTATAACATGTGAAGAGCTTGAGTTTCATTCTGCACCTCCTATTGAGTTCCGTCTGGTCCAGAAGAAACTGGACTCTGTTCTCCAGGACAAATAGGAATGTCAGGTAAGTTCATGATGTTTGCGGCTATGTTGACTGTTCCCATTTCAGCAATGATATGTCCTGGCAGTTTTCTTCTATTTTTCATTCTGTTTCCACTATCAGCGATCCTCAGCGCAAACTGGATGTATTGCAAGTCCCTGTTTTTTTTGCTGGTAACACCTGCAATCTTTCTTGTGTGGGCTTTCCTCTCTGGAAACGAACAGTCTTTTTTGCGATCATTACGATGGATCTGTGCACTGACATCCGGTACATATTTTGCCTCAGAACTGGGAACCTCCGGTATGGCAGCTGTTCTTATGGCAATGAAAGGATTTCCTTTTACCGGAAAGCTTGCAGAGTTAATGCTGATGGCAGGGGGGACTGCATCAAATGCCAGGCAATGCTGGGTTGAGAATGCAGAAATGTCACTTTTTTCAAGAGTTCTTCAGAGCGTCAGTGATTCTGTTGCAAACGCCAGACCTGCTCCGGTTGAGCTTCGGCCTTCCGGTGCCTTTCCAGTTTCGGTAGCTGTTGTTTCCTGGCTTTTTCTGCTTGTTTCCCTGTCAGGAATAGCTGATAGAGTAGTATGAGAATACTTACACGGCTTGAGTTTGATGGTACAGCATACTCAGGCTGGCAGATACAGCCAAGAGATATTACTGTGCAGGGTGAGTTGGAAAAAGCTCTTAAGAAGATGTGTGGAAGACACATTGCAGTTACAGGCGCTGGCAGAACAGATGCCGGAGTCCATGCAATTGATATGCCGGTTCATTTTGATATCAAACCAGGTGAGTTCGATAGAATTAATAAAGGGTTGAATACATTGCTTCCAAGGGATATCTCGTGTCTTTCCGTGGCAAGGGTTGATGATGAGTTTCATGCCAGATTCCATGCTGTATCACGAAGTTACAAGTATCGTATTGGAACAGGTCGTCACCCTCTTTCAAGCAGATACGAGTATCAACCGGGACACTGCAATCTTGATACTGGTGCTATGAGAAAAGCCGCTGAGTTGTCACTTGGGCACTCAAACTGGCGAGGTTTTGCCCGTGAAGGTGGCGGTAACTCAACCTGGGATATGGATGTATCTGCTGCTTCTGTAGCGGAAAATAACAGGGGCTGGACACTGACCATTACTGCTAACAGGTTCCTGAGAGGTGTGGTGAGGATCTGGTCGGGTACGCTTTACCGAATTGGAACAGGAAGAGTCTCCCCGGAGACAGTTGTGAGAATTCTGGAGACTGCAGATAAGAGACTTGCCGGACCGTCGTTACCAGCTTGTGGACTGACTCTTACGGAGGTGAGATATCCCCATGAAATTTGCTAGAGAAGAACTGAAGTTGAAAAATCTTTCCGGAAGAACATCAAAAGTTACCAGTGATCTCCTGGCAGGCGAGTGGCAGGCCGATACTCCGGTAACCGAGTTTGTCCAGTCACTGCCCGACATTCTGGCTGTACAGGAAATGAAAAAACTGGCTAGAGCTATTTTGCAGGCAAAAGAATCCGGTAGCACCAGATTATTGATGTATGGCGGGCACGTGATCAAATGCGGTCTTGGTCCTCTTATTGTGCGCTGGCTGAAAGAGGGCGTGTTCACTGCGCTTGCTACCAATGGTGCCGGATCGATCCATGATCTGGAGATGGCCCTGTACGGAGCCACTTCTGAAGATGTTCAGGCTGGTATAAAAGATGGTTCGTTTGGTATGTGGGAGGAAACCGCTGCCCATTACGGCAAGGCACTGAATCGTCAGCAGGGTATTGGCCGTGGTATTGGCCTTGAAATCCTGGAGAACGGTGGGAACACCGGGATAAGTCCTATGGCCGCCGCTGTTGAGAATAATATTACAGTTACTGTTCACCCCAGTCTCGGGACTGATATTGTTCATCCAGTGCATCATGTGGACTGGTCAAGTCTGGGTAGAGAGGCTGAAAGAGACTTTATATCTTTTGGAGAAGCTGTTGGCGGTCTCGCCGGTGGAGTTGTTCTAAATGCGGGCAGTGCCGTGGTTATGCCGGAGGTTTTTCTGAAGGCTCTTTCCTCGGCCAGGAATCTGGGTTTTCCTGTGGAGAATATTACAACGGCGGATTTCGATATGATCAGGCAGTACAGACCTACAAGCAATGTGGTAAAACGCCCGGTAAATGCCCTCGGAGGTCAATCATTGCAGATTACCGGTCACCATGAGCTCATGATGCCCATGCTTGATTTGTTCATCAAGGCAGAGGAGGAGCAGAGATGAAATACCTTCTTGCATTATTAGTTTTATCGTTGTTCATGGGATGTGGAACTTCTACATCATCAGAAAATGGTGAAGAAGAAATTCTGGATCCATATGCTGACCCTCCCGGTTACTCGGGAGATCCATTTGCCGGTTTCGGCCCAGTTGCGACAATCAGGTTTCCTGCACAGGGGGAAGCGGTGATTGAAGTTGAAGAGGTTTCTGCAGCGAATGGGGCATGGACTGTTCAAGTGGCTGCTTGCGGTTCACTGGACGCAGCACTTACCCTCAGGGACACAATTACCGCACAAACTGGTGAGCAGGTATTCGTAGATCACATTGGCAGTTACTACAAAGTCAGGGTTGGTTCATTTGCAACTTCTTCGGACAGTGATGGATTGAGAGTGCAACTCAGATCGGGTGGTTATCCTGATGCGTGGAGTGTACAGAGGGATGTCATGCTCCCATAGCCTTTCTGATCTTCGCTTCAGTTTTTGATTCCGGTGCCAGATGTTTGAGAAGAAGATTCACATTTTCTCTTACCTGTTTCGAAACAGGATTTTTTTGAGCAGCAGCAGTTTTGTACCATGATTCTGCTGATACGTATCGACCTTTTATCAGGTTTGCTTCAGCAATGATTGCAGCAAAACGTTCCTCCTGCATTTGATCTTCTTCAAGTATCAGCTTTCTGCAATAGTCAGCAGTGTCATCAGCTTTTTCATAAGCTTCTTCACTTCTTCCTCTGATTAAAAGCAGAGTGGCGGTATTTATTCCTGCTTCAGGAATGCCAGTAAGAAGGTGGCATCTGGAGAAGAGATGGATGGCTTCCACCAGCAATACAGTGTCTTCACAGTCAGACTTGATCCACATTCTCTTCCTCAAGTTCGCCTTGGATAGCAGAAGTTTCTTGTCCCAGGGTTTGGCTACAATAAGTTTCTCAATAATGTCTTCAGCATTTTTCCACTCACCGATATCGATGAATCTGGAGATTCTTTCAAGAAGCCTGTTTACTGCTTCACTTTTAATATTCAACCCCTTTTGCAATCCCGGCGAAAGCACAAAAACGTACAATACAGATAGTCATAAATAATGATTTCACAGTGTAAATACAAGGGTCAATCTATTAAGAATATTGCATATAAACATGAAATATCACTCATATCTACTTTTATGCAAATGTGCTTGTTTGGCCTTGACACTAATGATATTATTGAGCATATACGGCGCACGCAAAACGGAGCGGGAATAGCTCAGTTGGTAGAGCCCTACCTTGCCAAGGTAGCTGTCGCGAGTTCGAATCTCGTTTCCCGCTCCAATTTTTTTCTGTGAAAAAAATTGGAGCGGGGTAAGTGCTGCCGCTCTTAATCCCGCAGCAAGTTAAACCTTGTTGCTTTTTTTTGTGAAAAATTGTAGCGGGGATTGTGCTATCGCGCAATTACCCTTTTTTTATATCCAAATAACAGTATCGGGGTAAGTGCTACCGCTCTTAATCCCGCAGCAAGTTAAACCTTGTTGCTTTTTTTTGTGAAAAATTG
>JAOZRM010000193.1 GCA_029940175.1 Candidatus Sabulitectum sp.
CTTGCCGAGACTCATCAATAGCTGCGCATTACATCGACACTTATTATCTGACAGAATACTAGTACTCTTTCAAGGAGCACTTGCAGGTTCGGTTGGATTTAGTATTTTAACCTCTTATAAGTAAAACCATTCTTCTTCAGATATACCAGAGGAGATTCTGCCAGATGATGAAATACAAGCTGATAATCTTTGATGCAGACGGCACACTTAGATATTGTACGGTTCCAGGACAGCCATGCCCTAACAGATCTGGAGAATGGGAACTCTATCCAGACGTTAAGGAAAAACTTGCCAGTTTCAATTGGTCAGGTCCAGAAAGCGAATCAGGCGTTGGCTATGGCATTGCCAGCAACCAGGGGGGCGTTGGATCAGGCTATTTTGCTGAGGATACAGCGATGAATCTTCTTAAAGATACCTTTGTTGAAGCTTTTGGTTTCAATCCTGTGGAAGGTACAATACTGATGTGCCCCCATATTCCGTACAGTGGTTGTATCTGCAGAAAACCCGAGCCTGAAATGCTGAATGGTTTAATGAGAATTTATAATGTTTCCCCGAGTGATGTTCTGTTCGTGGGTGATCGTGATGCAGACAGAGATGCTGCTTCAAATGCTGGTTGTGATTTTCAGTGGGTCACGGAGTTTTTCAACAGAGATCCTGAAACTGAAGTATAGACGATATGTAAATTCAGGAATTTATCCCATTTTCCTCTTCATCTTCGGCTCCCTCTTTCCAGCTTCTGTATCTGTCCAGGTCCTTCTCTACGAGAAACAGACAGGCAGAAATAACTGCAGCATCATCAAGAAGGCCAAAAAACGGGATGAAATCAGGAACTATATCCACTGGATTTAGAACGTACAGAAGGGCGGTGACCACTGCGCCAATTGTCCACCATGGTACCTCTCTGTAACTTTTGTTCCAGAAGTCTCTGATCAGAGAGAGCATGATCTTCATATCGTTAATGAATCTGCCCAGAGGGCCGTGGCCTGTAAATTTTCTCTGAATATCGTCTGCCCTGGTGATTACCTGTTGAACATCATCGATAGTTACATTTCCTGCCCCGTTCTGAAGAACCTGTCTGGCTTCATTATCAGATATCGATTCTCTCATTCAGCAATTCCTCCCTGCAATTGTCCGGTCACCAAATATATCTAATATTGTAAGATTACCCACTTTTAAAAAAATGTCAAGATGCTGTTATTCTGCACAATTCAATTTTCTTCAATGCAGGTAATTCACGGCATTATTATCATATTCTATTCCTACTATTAGAGTATTAATTACTTAAACATCACATATATTATATATACTGTTTTGCATGTAACCTCATACCAGTATACACTCGTATACTTCATGCAACATTTTATCGTACGCATTGCCCTCTATGGCTTGAAGTGCCTATTTATTTTGATTATTCTAAGCCAATATTGCAATACATCGTTGTTAACGTATATTTCCCCCGCGTCCGTATATGACTTGTCGTCAGCATCTTAGTGGATTATAGAACCCGTGAGGCTGTTGTAGCAGCACCGGCCTCCACTGATCGGGGTTCTGAAATGTCCCCTGTCTCTTCCTCTTTTCGGTTCCTTCGGTTATTTCCTGCCGGATGCTGTTCGGAGGGAGTCAATCGGAAGTACCTATTTTCCATCAGCTTCAAATTCAGGAAAGGGGTGTACTTCAATGTACAAACTGCTTCTGCTCGTAGTGCTCTTTCTGGTAATTACCACACAAGTCCTTGCTGGAGGTCTGGTTTTTGATACCATGTTCTACAGCGAGGCACTGGGCCAGGAAAAGCATTTTCAGATCTATCTCCCGGAGGGATACAATCCATACCACGGGAGAAGATATCCTGTGATCTACTTCTTCCACGGTGCTTTAGACGGCTACAACGGTTATTCAATTCTTCCTGTGATTCTCGATAAACTCATCGAAGAGGAAATTATCCGACCGGTGATCATGGTGAAGCCTGAAGGCTTTTCATCACCTTATCCAGCGTCTTTCTACACTAGTTCAGATCTCTATGGAGATCTGGAAAGCTACCTTGCAATCGATCTGGTTGAGTGGGTGGATTCCCACTTCAGAACCATCCCGTGCGCAAGAAAGAGAGCAGTCATGGGCCACTCTATGGGTGGATACGGCGCACTGGTTTACTATGGACAGTTCAGCAAGACATACAGGGCTGCAGCAAGCGTCTGCGGAGCTGGCCTCGATCTGCCAACAATGATTGAATACAACATCGATGGAATTCTTTCGGAGTTGATAGGACCTCCATATATTTACTTCCCTTCCGCAGGTTTCTCTAATCTGGTTTTGTTCAGCATGTCCGGCGCCTTTTCCGCTGATCTTGAAAATCCGCCGTACTTTGTTCAACTGCCTCTTGATCCAAATGCAGAAATCATACCCGAAGTCTGGAGTCTGTGGATGGACTACAATCCTTCCAATTTGATCAGTGCTCTGGCTGATAACACATGCCATCCCAGAATATATTTCGATATAGGTACCAGGGATGAGTTCCACGGAATGCCGGCTTGTGATGCTTTCGCTGAATCACTTTCCATAATGGGAATTGAGTATGAGTATCAGGTATTTAACGGTGGTCATTTTGATAAACTCGGGGAGAGATTCCCCATTGCCATCACATCCTGTGTGAAGCGATGAACCACACATGGCCACTGGATGAAGAGCAGTCTACAGTTCCTATTGCTGAGTCTAATGCTTTGATCAGCTTCCATCAGGCATCTCCAAGCAGGTTTACCAATGCAACAACTATCACCTTCGATCTGCTGAGGCAGTGCCATGTTTCACTTGATATATATGACGGAACAGGCAGGGTGATTCAAACACTTATCGATTCAGACCTGAATCCCGGGTTACACAGTACGGCGTTTGAGGGTTCCAGTCTTCCTTCAGGAGTGTACTTCTACAGTATACGTTCCGGTGAGGAGAATGGTACTGGAAAACTGCTACTTCTAAGATGGCTGGTAATGAAATGAGGGGGGCGCAAGTCTCCCCTTTCTTTTTACAGTTTGTCTATTTTACAAAATCCCTGATTGCTTGAATCAGGTTCTTCTTCCTGACAGGCTTGGAAATGTGGCCGTCACACCCGGCGTCTGTGCACTGCTTGATCTCTTCTGGAAGGGTATAGGCAGTTAGAGCAAGAACTGGAGTTGCCGGGTGATTGTTTTCCGCTTCCCATTCTCTTATAAGGCGGGTTGCCGCAAAACCATCCATCACAGGCATCTGCATGTCCATCAGAACAATATCGAATTTCTCCTCTTTGAAGGCATCTAATGCTTCCTGACCATTCTCAACAATTAAAAGCTCATATGGGAACCCTTTAAGAAAAGCTGTGAGCAGGAATCGATTATCGTTAGAATCATCTGCAGCGAGTATTCTGACTGACCTGCTTACAATGTTCTCATCCATGCTGACAGAAGGCATTTCCGTACGGAGCATATCCTGTCTCCTCATGAAATAATTCAATTAATCAAGTGATCAACTTTAATTTTTTGTCAGTTACTTTGCTCTCTCAATCCGGATCCAGTTTGATTGTACCAAAACAACCAGGCAAAGTAAAGGCAGCCACCGTAAAGACAGAATTAAGCCCTCTGATTTCAGTTTGCATTGAACAGCAAACCCATTTCATCAGAACCCATGTCAGGTTGAGCCAGTGCGATCATAAGAAGAAGTCTTGCCTTGAACGGACTCAGATCTCCCGCCAGTAGAGCACCTGCTTCCACAAGAGAACTGCCTCCCCCCTGATCTCCATACAACGCTTCTGGTTCACCATGGCGAGCTCTACTGCATATCACCACCGGGATACTATTTTCAAGGGAATACTCTATTGCATGAAATACACTGGCGTTCACGTTTCCTGCTCCAACACCTGCAACCACAATACCTGAAGCTCCGTTGTCTACCGCAAACCTGATGTAATTGCCATCATCACCAGCAAATGTATAGAAGAGAGGTACCTCGGGAAGACTGTCCGGTAATGGAATCCGTGTACACTCCAGAACTGTATTGTAAACCAGCACATGGTTTCCTGTAATGTAACCAAGGTATCCGAAATCTCCAGAATCAAAGGTTTGAACATTGGTAGTATTGTCCTTCATAACGTGCCTGGCCGAGTTGATGTACTGATTAAGAACAACGGTTACCCCCCATCCAGCAGCTTCCGGTGAACAAACAAGTAGCACGGCATTATAAAGGTTGGCAGAGCCGTCAGGGCTCAGGTCAGAACCGTTTCGCATTGAACCGGTGAAAGCTACCGGTTTCTCACTCTCAAGTGTGGTTTCCAGAAAGAATGCTCCTTCTGCCATTGTATCTGTACCGTGGGTTACAACTACACCGCGAACATCAGTTCTGTCCAGAATCTCCTGAACTTTTGCACTGAGGTCTCTCCATATCTCCGGTGTCATATGCGAGCTGTCAATGTTGAGGAATTCAACCACCTCAACAATTGCGATCTCTTCCAGCTCGGGTACTGCCGCCAGCAGAGCGCTTCCTGACACAGCAGGCACAGCACCGCCAGTGGCAGGATCAACCTTCTCTGCAATAGTTCCTCCAGTTGTGACAACAACCACCGTTGGAAGAAGATCTGTTCCTGCAGCTGCTCCTGATAAAAGAAACACAACTAAGCAGAATACTCTCAATTTCATAATGTCATTCATCCTTCCTTAATTCCGCTACAGATCCCTTTTTCACTCTTCAGCACATTATAAGATCAATTAGCATGAAAGGAAATTCCTGACGAATCCATTAGAATCAACACGCTTGACATTCTACTGTTATGGTTACATTAATACTTCTTGTTTGTATTGTTACTATTACCTAAATACTACGGAGGTTGAGATGCGATACCTGATTGTAGTTCTGTTTTACCTTCTCCTGCTATCTGGCTGTGGGGATGTCACCAGTCCAGACACGGGCGCTGTGAAAATTGCAGTTTACGGAGGACCGGGGGCCTCCGACATTGAAGTTACAGCAATGATAAACATGTTTGAATGGATGGGTTATCAAGTTACTGAAACAAACGGCAACATGGTTCTTGGTTCCACTCTCGAGAATTATGATCTTATTGCATTTCCCGGTGGCAGTCCCGAAACATACGCCCTTACACTGGGAACCACAGGCCTCCAGAAGATCCGTGATTATATCGCAAGCGGAGGGGGATATATAGGCGTTTGCGGAGGAGCAATGCTGGCGTGCGAAAATGCCATCTGGCATGGTGATCCAATGGAACTTGAGTACCTTGGGATTTTTGACGGTGATGCCAATGGTCCCGCAAATGCTGGAACTCCAGGCTACTGGACAATGGAAGAGTTTTCTCTTGTAATGGAACATCCTGTCTGCATCGGGCAACCTGACTCGATGTGGATACTTTTCAACAACAATCCATACTTTCAGCCGGACAAAGCCTCATACAAAATTCTGAAGTACCATGATTCCGGGCAGTGTGCCATTGCAGGTTCAGTTTATGGAGAAGGCAGGGTTGTTGTTATTGGCCCAATGCCCATGTTTGAAGAAGACAGTGATCGAGACGGCATAGATATATTCGATGAACTTGACGAT
>JAOZRM010000194.1:0-4987 GCA_029940175.1 Candidatus Sabulitectum sp.
AGGCACTGGTTTATGCGCATAGCACCGCTATGTAATTGAACCAGTAACGCTGCCGAGGCACTGGAGAGCCAGTAGGACGCAACAGCTATTGCTTGACAGAGTACTAGTTTCAAGAAGGAGAAATCATGTGGTATGTAGCAGTTATCGTAATTCTTGTAATAGTATCCACTGCAGCCGGTGTTGTCAGAAACAAGAAAGGTGAGGGAACAAGGCCAGCGACTGAACATGTAGGAACAGGCACTTATTCATATCGAGCTCTTTCCAGAACAGAGATCAATCTTCTTCTCTCTAAACTTGAATTCACCGAGCCTCCTGAAGCAGTAATGGGTGCCATGTGCTATGCCCCCATGGCATTGCCTTCCTCTGCAGATTACATTTGCCCTGATTGCGGTGAAAAAACGGTGTATGACTCCTCCTTTGCCAGCTTCATTGACTGGGAGATTGCCGGATGCAGAAGAATGGCGGACAACATCAACCTGAACACCGAATTCGATGTTATTCTGGATGAAAGCCTCTTCTGCGATTTCTGCTCACAGGAAACTGCAGAGACCCCGGTTCTCCTCCTTAAGGTGATCAATGAAGATGAAGATGAGATTGTAAATCGAATAACTATTATGGATCTCAGAATGCTTGAATCCTTTCTTCAAGGTAACCTGTACTACTTGACATTCAACGACAGTCAGCGACCTCTGCAGGATTATGCCGAAAGAATGAGAACCCTTCTCGGGGTCGAAAAAGAATAATGAGACTTCGAGCACCTGCATTCCTTCCTTCAACGGTGGTTCTAGAGCTGACCTACAAATGCAATCACAACTGTATTTTCTGTTCCTGCCCCTGGTATGCGCCAGATGGTAGTTTCGCAGAGCTGCCGGAACTTTCCACTGCACAATGGAAAGATGTCATAGGTGAAATGGCTGGTCTGGGAATAGCAAGCTTTGCCTTTACCGGTGGTGAGGCTCTCATGCGGGATGACTGCCTGGAGCTTCTGGAATTCACATCTTCCCTTTCAGTTGACAAAACCGAAACAGTTAATGGTAAACTCATTACCCACACTGTTCATCCGGAAGTGTATCTGCTCTCCAACGGTGTTCTTGTTGATCACAAAGTTATGGATGTTCTTGAGAAGCTTAATATCAGTTTAAGTATGAGTCTTCCGGGCCTGTCCACATTTGAAGAACACACGGGATTTGACAACGCGGCAATGATTCTGGAAAAATTCAGGGAAGCTCACAAACGAGGAATTCCCACAACAGTAAACAGCACTGTAACCGCAAAGAACGCACATGAACTCCGGAATACTCTTTCAGCAGCACTTCTTGCAGGTGCAGGACAACTGCTCATGAACAGATTTCTTCCAGGCGGCCGTGGCCTCAACTACGCTGACGATCTGGTACTAACAGCCGCGCAGGTAAAGGAAATGCTGCTGGAAGCCGATGATGTACTTACAAGAGCAAACAGGCAGGGAAACCTGGGCACAGAGATCCCCCTCTGTCTCGTAGATGGACTTTCTCTGAAAACCCTGCATGTTGGTACCAGATGCTCTGCCGCAAAGGGTTTCTTTGTAATTGGACCTTCCGGTTATGTCAGGGTATGCAACCATTCTGAAGTTCGCCTTAATCACATAAACGACTGGAAGAACCTGAAACACAATGACTACTGGAACACTTTCACAATGAAGAAGTATCTTCCTTCAGAGTGCGGTGGCTGCAGACACATGCTTAACTGCGATGGTGGCTGCCGGGAAGCAGCTCACATTGCAGGGGGGTCTGTTGACTCTGTTGACCCGGTTCTGGTTGGAGAAGATAGTTACAATCCGGGTATGTGAATAATTAATGACTTTGCTGAACCGAAAGGTAAGTCTATTGAAAACTACACTGGTATTCGTCACAGTGGTTCTGGCAACTGCAGCATCTGCCCTGGAATTTGAATTCGTACTGGAAGAGGTATGTCTGCAGAATACCGCTATTGATGGTTTAGACTGTAGTTATGAAAACGAATATGTCATCACCGTATCTGATGTGGATGGAGTCTGTACCTATGACTACAGTTCCTGGGTCAGTACATTCTTAACAGAAGCAGTAGACGATTCCCGTGGTATCTGCATGCTGCCCGAATCAACAGGATATCTATTCTGCATGAATACCGGGTCTGGCAGTGATCTTGCATTGTGTGACAGCCTGGGTGAAGTGGTCTGGATTCCCGGTAACCCTGCAGGCTCCAGAGGGCAGGGAATGTCATGGGACAACTTTGGTTTCATCTGGGAAATTAAGGTCAACCCGGTGCCTGACACCGGCGGGACACTGCACAAAATGAAACTGGAGGGTAACTCGCTGATCACAGTAAACAGCTGGGATCTCACCATGGGATCTCCCTATGGGGTAACCGCCCAGGGAGGAGAGCTGTGTACCACAGTTTTCGTAACAGACCTTCATGGCGATTACATCTACTATTTTGAGGTAACTGACTCCGAACTGGAACTAATTGATGAGATGCCTGTTCCGCTTGTTTCTTCACCGGAAGACACTTCTCTGGATATTTCATATTCTTTAACTACAGGATTCTTTTACTGGATAACCTGCTACGATTCAACCGAGATGCTGGTTCGAATGTCCTTAGAATGTGTGGGCAGTCTCGAGCAGAATACCTGGGCTGGCGTAAAGAGTTCCTTTTTAGAATAGGATTCGATCTATAGCATTCAACACCATAAAATACCCGAGGGGAAAGAGTGTTCGCTATGGCGATTAACTCCTCTTCTATGTATATCACACCCACACCTGCTTTTCGTTACTGTATTTACCCCATCCTGGAGGAATTCTCATGAGAAAAATAGCTATGATCTTTTTTGTTTTCGTTTTAGCTTCATTCATCGCCTGTGGAACACCGGAACCGCAGTCAGAAGAAGCTCTCACCCTTGAGCCAACTGGAACTCCCCATTACACCATTACCGCAGTAGATACCATCGGTGTGGAACTTGGAGACAGCAATTATGTGTTCGGCCAGACCGATGCAGCCCTGTTCGGCACAACTGGCGAGATACTGATTCTTGACGGTTCGAAAAAGCAGATATCAGTATTCTCACCTGATGGAGAATTTCTGAGAACCATTGGCAGGCAGGGTAGCGGTCCAGGAGAATTCCTCAGACCAATGGCCATGGCTCTGCTTGGAAACGGACAAATTGCTGTTTCAGATCCCTGGGGAGGAAAAATAACCCTATTCGATTCATCCTACGCTTACCATGGTGAAATAACTGGTTTTTTCCCAGCTCCCCCTCTGTCCATTGAAGGAGCAGACGGCCAGGTGATCATCGGTCTTATGAAAAAATTCGACATAGAGAACGATCTTATTGGATACTCTCTGGCCAGACTGGATGGAGTAGCAGAACCTTCTTACGTATACGCTGAAGAAATGATGGCCATGGAACCCACCATGATCGGCCCGGGATACACTGAAACCACAGTTGCATTCGCTTCAGATGTTCAGGGAAGAGTATTCACCAGTATAATGTCAACCGACAATTACCTTATCAACGGATATTTTCCAGATGGAGAATTGTTCCTGGAAATACAACTGCCCTACACTGCAATAGCAAAAACACGGCAGGAAATCGACGAAGAAATTGAGGATTTCAATACTTTCCTGGAAAACAGAGCGACTTCCGGCGGTGGTGGGCGTATGCAGGGCATGGGTGTCCAGATATCAGCTGATGAACTCATTTACGAACCTGAACCTGATCATTACGCCATTTCTGAACTTATGATCGATTCAGAGGAAAGAATCTGGGCAAGAAGAGGCTCTGAGGAGACACCGTATTTTGATGTATTTGATATTGACGGAAATCTGCTGTTCACAGCTTCCGTTGAAGAAGGTGACCCAGATTCCAGGGACTGGACAGTAGTAGTGGGAGAAAACAATCTGCTAGGCTTTTCTGCGGATCCTCTGGGCTATCCCAAGGTAGTAATACTCCAACTTGATTGATACCGTATTAACCATGAAGAACACGCAGAAGCCGCCCCATTCGAGGGCGGCTTCTTTCTTAGCATAAGCACAGGGATCACAATCGCAGATTTTTCCGGTGCAGCAATAATTGTTCTTAAGTCAGCCATGAACTTGCACCGGCAGAAAGGGGTACCAGCCAATATGGGTACCCCTTCTTTTATTGCGAATATTTGTCAGAATTACTTTTCCAGAGGTTTGTGACAGAACCACCAGTCGTAGCATTCGTATTCCTTAGAACGCTTCTTTGCATCTTCCTCGTTGGTTGCCGGGGGAACAATGATTCTATCACCGATGAGTTCATTGTTCGGCCACCCTGCTGCAACTGCACCCTGTTTGTCGGATATCTGTAAAGCTTTTACAGCACGGACCACTTCGTCCATGTTTCGACCAACTTCCTGAGGGTAGTACATGATCAATCGAACCTTGCTCTCGGGGTCTACAATAAATACTGCCCGGACGGTGTTTGTACCCTTGCCCGGGTGCAGCATGCCAAGCTTCATGGCTACTGAGTCATTAGCTGCAACGATTGGAAATTTGATCTCTACATCAAGCTCTGCCTTGATCCACTGCACCCACTTGATATGGGAGAATACCTGATCGATAGACATTCCGATAAGCTTACAGCCAAGTTTTTCAAATTCATCAAATCTCTTTTGGAATGCCACAAATTCCGTGGTACAGACAGGAGTAAAATCTGCAGGATGGCTGAACAGCACAAACCATTTTCCCCTCAGATCTCCTGGAATGTTCATTGGCCCGTGGGTTGTCTGAACTTTCAAATGTGGAAATTCATCTCCCAGCAAAGGCATGTTGATTTTTACTTCTTCCATTTTGCATCTCCCTTCAGCGATCACTCATATATGTACATGTCCAGTATATATTTATCAACTAACTCACCCATGCCTAAAGGATGTCTGCGCAGATTCAGGATGTCAACAGGACAAAAATCAAACCCGGTGAAATCTGCGGGCAAGAGCCATCAGCCTTGCTG
>JAOZRM010000194.1:4997-5552 GCA_029940175.1 Candidatus Sabulitectum sp.
AAATTCATCTCCCAGCAAAGGCATGTTGATTTTTACTTCTTCCATTTCACCTTCTCCTTTCAGCCTCAAACTTATATATGTACCTGTATAGTACATATTCATCAAGACACTCACCTGACAATAAAGGATGCTTCCACTGGTGAAGGATGTCAACTAACGACAATTAAGTCCGGCAATACTGGTCTGTAAGAAAAGTCACCTTTGCCTCAAGGATCGGGTCTGCGTGTTTGCAGGCAATCGAAATCAACTTATCACAAGCATCCCCGCCATGATCAGCAGGTACAGCGATCAGTTCCTCTGCTTTTGCCAGACACTTCTGTGCCTCTGTACGATTGTTTGTGAGCAAATAGAGAACTCCCAGAATACTGTAATAAAGCAAGTCCATCTTTAAATGGTTCTCTTCAGCAAATTCAAGAGAATACTCCAGCCACCTGACTGCTGAGTGAAATTCCTCTTTGAATATCTCCAGAAGACTATGCAGGTAGTACCCCTCCAGAGACTCTTCTTTAATACCCAGTAATTTGCACACTGAATCCCTCTGTCTGAGAGTTTCCT
>JAOZRM010000033.1:0-6058 GCA_029940175.1 Candidatus Sabulitectum sp.
CCATCAGAGAAATCTTCCCCCGGTTACATATCGGCTTGAATAGTAAGGGTGATTCAGCATGTCACGTACCACTCCCCTGCTGCTTGAGGCATGAACGAATTCTCCATTCCCTAGATAGATGCCGCAGTGGGATATCCCGGAACCGGAAGTGTTAAAAAAGATCAGGTCACCGTACCTGAGACTATTTCTGCTGACTGTTTGAGCTGCAGCGGACTGTCTGGATGCTCTTCTGGGTATGTCAATGCCAACAGATCGATAAACTGCCTGGGTGAAAGCAGAGCAGTCTACCCCGCTCTTCGAGGCTCCGCCGTAGACATAGGGTGTGCCCATCCAGCTGTCTATTTCTCCCTGCATACGATGCTCAATTGAGGTTGATGGATTAGGAGGAGATGTTACCTCGTCACCAGTACTCACAACCCCGCAGGATGCCGGCATCGGTCCTCTGCAATTCACACCGGTTCCCCGGTATACTGGTGCAGAACTACACCCGGCAAGTATCAAAAAAAGAAGGAAAAAATGTTTTTTCATCCAATTCCCATGTTACATGTTTATCTTCAACACAGTATCTGTCTTAATATGTGAAGTGCGAGGACAATCCATAAGATAGTGAAGTCCTACACTCTCTCTGCGTTTAAGAGCACTCCTTACTATTACCCGGGCCACAGTGGTCAGGTTCCGA
The DNA here is from genome assembly GCA_029940175.1 of Candidatus Sabulitectum sp. Lineage (GTDB taxonomy): Bacteria > Fermentibacterota > Fermentibacteria > Fermentibacterales > JCC-6 > Sabulitectum. The sequence continues at coordinate 680 of JAOZRM010000033.1, forward strand.
AGCTCCAGTTGCTCAACAGTGGGTAGAAGAGTCCAATAGTCTTCTTCAACTTCTTCTGCCAGAACATCAAGAAGCTTCAGTGCTCTGCGAAGTCTCTTGTCTGTTTTTACTATTCCAACATAATCCCACATAACACTTCTGAGACTTGCCCACGAGTGATCAACAAGAACACTTTCCTCCAGAGGCTCGGCTCGTCCAAAAGACCATCCTCTGACCTGGAGTCCGGTAATCTCATCCGGTAACGCTTTGTCGAATGATCTGGCACAGAGAAGCCCCATTACACCAGCTTCAAGCAGGCTGTTGCTGCCAAGACGGTTTGCACCATGAAATCCTGTAGACGCAGCTTCTCCAATCACTCGTAGGCCTGTCATTTCAGTTGCACCGTCTGTTGCAGCGATCACACCACCCACACAATAATGAGCAGCAGGCACTACCGGTATAGGTTCGTTCCATGGGTCGATACCCACTGAAGTAACGCCAGAGGTTACTTCTGGAAAGTGTTCTTCAAGAAATTTCCTTGAAAGGTGTGTGGCATCAAGAAGCATGTGATCTGTGCCAAAGTGCTTCATTTCACTGTCTATCGCTCTTGCCACAATATCCCTGGGTGCCAGTTCCATGCGTTCAGGATCATAGTACTTCATAAACCTCTTGCCGGATTCATTAATGAGCTTGGCACCTTCCCCTCTCAAAGCTTCAGTAATAAGGAAATTCCGCTTATCCTGGTGGAAGAGACAGGTAGGGTGGAACTGATAGAATTCCATGTTTCGAACCGGAAGCCCGGCTCTGAAGGCCATTGCAATTCCATCTCCTGTGGAAGAATCCTGATTTGACGTGTAGCGATATGTTTTTCCAGCGCCACCAGTGGCAAGAACAGTTTCTCTCGCAAGGAATGTTACCACATCCTCGCCGATAAGAACATAAGCACCAAGGCACCTGTCGCACCCTTTTTTAAGCAAAGAAAGGGCTTCTCTGGAGGCTGGAATAAGGTTTATGGCAAAAGCATTCTCGATTATTGTGATGTTGCTTCGTTTTCTGCACTGGTCAGCAAGATGCTCGGAAATGAATCTTCCAGTTTGATCGAAATAGTGAAGAACTCTTCTGAAAGAGTGTCCTCCCTCCATTCCACCACCGTCACCATTAGCACCTTCAAGAACAATGCCCCAGCTTGAAAGAGTGTCTACAAGATCGGGTCCCATGGAAATTATTTCCTGAGCAACCCTCTCGTCCACCATGCCTGCTCCGGCCTTTTGTGTGTCTCTCAGGTGATTCTCGAAACTGTCATCCTCTGAGGTGACCGCAGCAAGCCCACCCTGGGCAAGAAAGGTACTGCCAGTTGGCAGTTCAATCTTGCTGAGAATTGTAACTGCATACTTCTCCGGAATTTCCAGTGCGCAGGTCAGCCCTGCCATTCCTCCACCTATGATGAGAATGTCGGTTCTTTGTGTCATCGCTCTGCTCCCACAAGTTCCAGTATGCTACCCAGCAGTTCTTCCTCCGCAGAATGGTCAGTGACGGATAATCTGATTGGAAGAACTCTTAGATTCATAGCTTTTACTGAACCAGGTCCAAGCCGTGCAGCATCTTTTTCAGTTGTTATGAGGTATTCGGCTCTGGATTGCTTAAGACTTTTCAAAAGATGTTGTATATCGCTCTGTGTATAGCACCAGTGATCAGGGTAAATATGAAACTTTTCTATTGTAAATCCTGTTTTTTCAAGAGTTCGCTGGAATCCAAGTGGTTTCCCAATTCCGCAAAAGGCAACAACTTTACTGATTATGTCAGACGTACCGTCATGTTTGAGAGGTTTACTGGGTATTATGCTGCTTGAAATAAAAGGTGACTGCCAGTTTCTTCCGGAAATAAGCCTTCTTGCAAGAGACAGTTGAGCATCGGATGTTACGCCGTTGATCCAGAGGTAATCAGCTTTTGAAAGGGCTCTTGAAGACTCCCGGAGGGTACCTGCAGGTAAAAGGCCACCCTGTCCGAATGGATGATCTGCATTCAGAACAACCACATCTATGTCACGGTTAAGTTTGTGATGCTGAAAACCATCATCCACAATGACTACTTCTGGTTTCATTTCTCTCACTGCTCTTTCCACCGCAGCTGTTTTATCAGAGCCTGTGTAAACAGAACAAGAACTGCCGAGAACTCTTCCAAGAAGAATGGCCTCATCGCTTAGAGGAACACCTCCGGATGAGTGACCTGGCCGCACAGCAACAGGAGATCTCTTTGCTGAAGAGATATTTCTGCATACTACTGCAGTTTTTACTCCCATATCTGCGAGTTTTCTAGCTATTCTAATTGTAACTGGAGTTTTTCCAACTCCCCCCACTTCAATGTTGCCGATACTCACAACAACAGTATTGAAAGACTGCCTGGGAAGAAGACCTTTGCTGTACAGAACCCTGTTAAATGAAGCTCCAACGTGATAAAGAAGCGCCGCCGGTTGAAGGAGCCAGGCAACCCAGAACCAGTGTCCTTCCCGGTTGAATAGCTTTGTGTGCATTTCATCAAGTCTCATGTGATGATTTCCATTTTTTGAAGAAGTTTATTCATTTTAAGAAGAAAAAATTCAGTGCCTGGTGTTGTAGAATTCCCAGATGCTTTACTACTCAATGCCAGCAATTCATTCGCAACAGCAACCCCCTGGTCAACAGTGGAAAATACTCTGCAAATATTATCCTTTGAACCCCTGGCCACAACATCTGCAAAATGATGATGTGAAGGACCAACTATAACCGGAACGTTGTGAGCAAGTGGTTCAAGAATGTTGTGCCCCCCTTCAGGGGCAAGTGTTCCTCCTACAAAAGCAATATCTGCTAGACCGTACAATGCTGAAAGAATTCCTCGAACATTCACAATCAGACATGAAGATTCTCTGGGATCATCAGTCCAGAGGTCCGGTGAGAAGCCTGCTTTTTCTGCAAGAGAAACAACTTCCTTAATTCTGTTCTCATGTCGCGGAACAATAACCGGAGTAAGTCCGGTAAGACGGGCGATCTTCAGGATTGTCTCTTCCTCACCGGTCCGTGTGGATCCGGCAACAAGGATCCCTCCGGGACCTCGATTGATTCTTTCTCTCCAGGCGGGGTCAGGATCAATGGATCTTACTGCGATCTTTCCGTCTCCGGCAAGTTCTGTATTCACTTCGAAATCAAGAAATCTTTTTGAATCTACCTCGGATCTGGTGAGAATTCCTCTGAAGCATGAAAGTATTTTGCTGAACAGTGGCTTAATGAGCTTGTATCTTCCAGCACTTTGCTTTGAAAGCCTTGCATTTATCATTCCCGCAGTAATACCTCTTGATACCACTTCATGAAGAAGAACAGGCCAGAATTCTGTTTCTGCAAGAATCAATGCTGATGGCTGAAGTCTATTCAGGAACCTGTTCACCGCAACGGAAGTATCCAGCGGCTGGAAAGAACCCTGGAGATTTTCCTGCTTCATGAATTCCCTGGCAGCCGGTGTGGAACAGGAAACAAACAATGGAACACCTTTTGACTTAAGAATGTCGATTACAGGAAGAAGTCCTTTCAATTCGCCGAGACTGGAACCATGGAGCCATACAGGTCTTCCGGAGTTAACCGGGATCAGTCCCCTGCGCTCTCTTCTTTCCTCTGCAGACCGGAAAAGAAGTAACAGCTCAGCAACTGGAGTAAGCATGCAAGCGGCTGCTTTTACAATTGAGATGGTCAAACGTGCCCATGGATTCACCAGAAGTTCTGCACGACTGGATTCTGAGTTTATCGCAGCGGTGAGTGTTTCCTGATTGCAATGTTCAGGCGGAACAGGTCTGCCCTCACTGATAACCAGTTTTGCCAGTGGTAGGGGTATAAGGAATCTGTCCCAGCTTTTCAGGCGAATTGCCGGAAAAGCGCAAACACCGTAGGGAACCACCGGAACATTGGCCCGTCTGGGAATAAGAGATACACCTTTCTTAACAACGTCAGGCGGACCTTTTGGGCCATCCGGAGTAATTGCAACAGGATATCCCAGTCTGAGTGAGTTCACCAGTTCACGGGCAGCTGAAGTTCCTCCGCGACTTGAAGAGCCCCGTGTTGTGGCGAAACCCATGTTCTCACAGACTGCAGCGACCAGAGACCCATCGCGGCTCTGGCTGATAAGTATTTTTATACCCATTCTGCGGTGTGTGTAAATAAGTGGCAGCTGTTCACCGTGCCAGAATGCATAGAGTATGGAGTTTCCCTTGATTCCTGTGGATGGTCTTATTCTTGAGACTCGCCAGGTCCTCCCAAGTAAACTGAGAAGAATTCTACCGGCAGACCCTGCAGTTTCAGCTTTCATGCCCATGCTTCATTCTCACCGGTCTTCCAGGAATCTTATTATTTCTCTTGCGGCGTTTTCTGCAGGATCACCGTCTCCCAGAGAATCTCTCACAAGGGAAAGTTTTTTTCTATTCTCTGCGGCAACTTTGTCTTGAAGAAAGAGAGGCTCCAGAAGACTCTGTATGTTGGTAGGAGTAACTTCCTTCTGTATCAACTCCGGTGCCACATCCTGACCGGAAATAATGTTGGCTAGACCTATCCTCTTTACGCCCTTAACAAGGTGTCTGGCCAGTGCATAGGTAAAACCACCTGTTTTGTAGCAGATGACAAATGGAATTCCGGACAAGGCAGTTTCCAGAGTCGCAGTGCCGGAACAGACAATGGCGGCTTTCGCTCCGGCCAGAACCTGTTCAGTTCCATCAACAAGCTCAACTCCACGGGTTTTCATCGCTTCTTCATAAACTTCTTTTTCAAGATGATCTGAAACTGCAAGCAGGGCGTTGCTTACAATACCCTTATCCCTTAAGAGGATAAATGTTTTCAACATCACCGGTAGCAGCTTTTCCACCTCCTGGGCTCTGCTGCCAGGCAGTAAACCAAGTGATTTGCCTCCTGGAAGTTGAGAAGGAATACTCTTTTTAAGAGGATGGCCTGTGAAAACGGCTGAAACACCCCTTTCCTTAAAGAAGGGTACTTCGAAAGCAAAAAGAGTGAGAAGAAGATCGGTGCTGCTCCTGAGTTTCCGAACCCTCCATGCTCCCCATGCCCACATTTGCGGTGCTACATAATGAACTACAGGTATTCCCCGCTTTTTTGCCCATCTGCCAAGGCGCATGTTGAACCCCGGGTAGTCAATCAAAAGCACACAGTCAGGATTTTCCCTGATACAAAGTGCTTTAAGCTCTTTTTCCAGAGTGAGGAACTTACCGAGAGACCTGATGATCTCACCAAACCCCATAACAGCATAGTTACTGAGGTTATGGGTAACTTTCATTCCCTCAGAGGCCAGCCTGCTTCCTCCCAGTCCAAAAGCTTCAATATTGCCTGGAGAAAGACTCTTTAAAGCTGAAAGAACCTCAGCTCCTCTCTG
>JAOZRM010000033.1:6068-19407 GCA_029940175.1 Candidatus Sabulitectum sp.
CCGAAGCTTCTCCTGCGGATATCAGAAGCTTCATGGGAGAGCGAGAAGACTCTTCTCGGATTTTTCCAGAATGGTTGTTGCCGCTCTCAGAGCTTTAAGTCCCTCTCTGCCTGAAACTGCAGTTGGTGTACCTTTGCTAACTGCGCTGAGGAAACTGCTTATCTCCGCTGTTAAAGCATCACCATCTGCAACATTCATGGGTACAGGAAGTATCATGCCCTTATCAAGCTTCAGAGCTGTTACTTTTCTATCACCGAAGTCTACAGAGATGTAACCGTGCTTCTGGAAGAATCTGAGTTTTCGCTTTGGCTCAGCTGATATTCTGCTTGCTGTAAGGTTAGCCACTGCACCGTTCTCAAAAAGAATTCGTGCATTACAGATGTCCACAGTCTCGGTGAGAACAGGAACTCCGGAAGCATGGATCTCTGCGACAGGAGAGGCGGCCTTCCACAGAACAATATCTATGTCATGTATCATCAGATCCATCACAACAGATACATCTGTACAGCGTACATTGAAACCGGCCATTCTGTGGCCTTCCATGAAGATGGGTCTTTCAATTGTACTGCTTGCAGCCATCATGGCTGGATTGAATCTTTCAATGTGCCCAACCGCAAGAACAAGACCATTCTCCTCTGCGAGTTCCACCATTTCTTCACCCTGCACTGCAGTGGCAGCGATTGGTTTTTCCACAAGAACCGGTACATTGCTCTTAAGCGCCTTTATCACAACATCATAGTGAGCTGAGGTGGTGCAGGCCACATCCAGAGCATCTGCCCAGTTTATAAGCTCTTCAAGAGAGCCGGCAGCTCTTATTCCAAGTTCTTCAGAAACCTTTTTCAATCGGGCCGGGTCTGTGTCATGGATCATTACATCATCCACGAGAGTTTTCATTATTCTGGCATGGTGATAGCCAAGATGACCAACTCCGGTCACTCCTGCTTTCATCTAAATCTCCTTTTTTATTTGTTTTACTGCCTGCTCAATACATTGCGAATCAAGTGAAAGGTGCGTTACAAAACGCACAGAGCTTTTGTCAAGCGAAAGAACTGACAGTCCGATTGCTTTCAGTCTGGAAACCAGGTGGTCAGCGCCGCCGTTTTCCGTCTTAAGAAAAACAATGTTTGTGTGAATGGTATCGATGTCAACCTCAAACCTGCCAGTTGATTTAAATGCTTCAGCAAGCCTTCGAGCGTTCTCATGAGTTAACTTCAATTGAGGAAGGTTGTTATCAAGAGCGAAATGACAGGCTCCACCCAGTATCCCTACCTGTCTCATTGCTCCGCCCATCCTTTTTCTGAACCACCTTGCTCTGGTGATCAGATCGGTGGATCCAACGACCATGGAACCAACAGGGGCACCGAGAGCCTTGGAAAAACAGACGGAAACCATATCAAACGGTTGGGCGAGTTCATTCAGGGGAACTCCTGTCTCTGCATGGGCATGCCACAGTCTGGCACCATCCAGGTATGTCTTCACACCTTTTGAATGGGCATAGGAGCAGGCTTCAAGCACTTCGTCCGGAGGAAGTATTCTTCCACCGAGGAGATTGTGGGTGTTTTCCAGAGCAAGAACTGTAACAGGAGCGCGATGAATGTTCTCTGCCGTATCGAGTACCTGCTTTATGTCTCCAATGGAGATCATGCCATCTTCCCGTTCATCAATGCGGTGCATCTGCAAACCGCAGTTCATGGCGAACTGATCTCCCTCAAAATTGTATATATGGCTGCTTGTTCCGCAGAGGATTCGCTCTCCGGGAGAAGTGAGAGACCGAATAGCGAGACCGTTACCCATTGTTCCGGACGGAACAAAAAGCCCTGCTTCCTTGCCAAGCATCTTCGCAACACGGATCTCCAGGGAATTTATAGTTGGATCTTCACCGAATACATCATCACCAACGGCAGCCTCTGCAATAGCAGTTCTCATTCCACTGCATGGTGTGGAGAATGTATCACTTCTCAATTCAAGTTTACAGCTCATTTTACTCCAAGACCAAAATCAATTCTGGACAAGGTTTCGTCCAGAATGAAATTCAGCAATTTCGCGGAATCCATTCCTGATGCTGCCCACAATTTAGGAAACATACTTATGCTTGTGAAGCCGGGGATAGTATTGATCTCATTCAACCAGATTCCTTCAGAATTCATAAGAAAATCAACTCTGGCGAAGCCCCTACCACCCAGAAGTCGAAATGCACTCTCAGCCATCATCCGGATATCCTCGGTGTGAGATGCCGAGATAGCTGCAGGTATTTCAAGGCTGGAATCCTCACTCTGATACTTTGCAGTGTAATCATACCATTCTCCACCGGGAAGTACCTCTCCGGGAACTGAACTGAGTATTTGAGAACCGTTCCCTATCACGCTTACTTCAATTTCCCGTGGAGAATCAACAGCCTTCTCTATGAGGATCAGTGTATCGAAATTAGAGGCAGTTTTAACTGCTTTCCTGAGCTCTTCGATTGTTTTTGCTTTGCCCACTCCTACGCTGGATCCCAGTCTTGATGGCTTGATGAACAGCGGGAATCCAAGTGAAGCGATTTCCTCCTCCAGAGATGCAAGGGATGTAGATTGATGCTCATCCAGGAACACCCAGGGGACAACGGGAATTGAAGCATTAGATGCAAGTTTTTTAAGGGTGTGTTTTTCATTTGCAATGGAAGACCCCATTACTGGTACTCCTGCGCATGGCCATCCAGCAGTTGCACAAAACCCCTGTACAGTTCCATCTTCACCATAGGAACCATGAAGCACCGGGAAAACAACATCAAAAGGAATTTCATTTCCATCCGAAAAGAGTTTCCAGGGCAGTGATCCAGCTTCAATGGATAGACTTCTGGATGAACCGGCCAGCATCCACTGCCCGTTTTGCTCAATAATTACATCTGTAACATCATGATACGCTGCTTTCAGCTGGTCGGATACCCATTTCGCCGACAGGAGACTGATCTCCCGCTCGGCGGACCTTCCACCGGACAGAACCAGAACTTTCATGGAACCTCCTTGTTTGCCTGCAGGTGTAATTATAAAAGAGTGGAACATGAAAGGTCTATCTTTGTATATTCATACACAACGAAATTTATCCCAAACACTCCATGGAGGTTGATAATTGAAGATCCTTATCACTGGCGGAGCTGGATTTATAGGATCCAACATTGCAGATGCTCTGAATGAAGCCGGACATTCTGTTCATGTGCTGGATGACCTTTCCACCGGGTTCCGCGAAAATGTGGGTGATGGAATCACTCTTCATGAGCTTGATATCAGATCTGAGGAAGCTGCAGAGCTCATCGAGAACGGCAGTTTCGATATTATCTGTCACCATGCTGCACAGATGGATGTTCGCAGGTCAGTCCGGGAACCCCAGTTTGATGCTGATGTTAACATCAAGGGTACTCTTAACATTCTTGAGGCTGCTGTGAAGGGGAAGGTAAAAAGGGTTATCTACGCTTCAACTGGCGGGGCTGTTTACGGTGAACCTCAGTACATTCCAGTGAAGGAAGATCACCCGATCAATCCCATCTGTCACTATGGCATCAGCAAACATACTGTTGAACACTACCTTTACCTCTACAACTACCTGTACGACCTTGGTTATGTTGTTCTCCGGTATCCCAATGTGTACGGACCAAGGCAGAACCCTTTTGGTGAAGCTGGAGTTACTGCAATTTTCACAGTAAAGTACTTGAATGGTGATGCTCCGGTAATCAATGGTGATGGTCAGCAACTCCGTGATTATGTTCACGTTAAAGACATTGCCAGGGCAAATATGGCAGCCATGGATCTTAGCAGAACTGATATAGTCGGAGAAATATTCAATATCGGATGGGGTATTGGCAGTTCCGTACAGGAGCTGGATCGAATAATCCGCGGATACGTGGGATCCGACCTTAAAGCATCTTATGGCCCTGCCCTGGCAGAGGAAATTCTTAAGGTTGCTCTTGATCCGGCCAAGGCAAATTCAATTCTTGGCTGGAAAGCTGAAATTCCCTTCGAAGACGGACTTGAGGATCTTGTTGAGTATCACAGAAACAAAAAAGCAAAATGAAACTGCCGGTATTTCTTGACCGCGATGGTGTGATCAATGAAAACAGATCAGACTATGTGAAAGTTCCATCTGAGTGGGTACCCATTCCAGGAGCAATTGCAGCAATGGCCATGCTTTACAGACATGGTCATCCGCTTGTTATTGTTACCAACCAGTCAGGGATAGGACGGGGTTATTACACCCCGGGAGCCGTTGATCATATACATCAGGTCATGCTCAGTGCTTTCAGAGCTGCAGGTATTCCTTCTGTTCCAGTTATGTACTGCCCTCACCATCCTAGCCAGAAGTGCAGTTGCAGAAAACCGGAAACGGGAATGATAGACCAGGCCAGAATGGAACAGAATCTGCCGGATGGCGGCTGGATGATTGGTGATGCACACAGTGATATGGAACTTGGAAGACGATCCGGCCTGAAAACAATTCTTGTACTTTCAGGCCGAGGTTCCAGTCAACTGGAAATTATCAGGGCGGAGAATCTTCCAATGCCGGATCACATCACAGATTCACTGGTCTCCGCAGTTGACATAATTCTTACTCCATAGCGAAAATGGTCACCAGATCTATGGTGGCCTTTATCCCCTGTTCGTGGGTTCTCTCAATGGCATGGGAAGTGTCAACACCTGGACCTACGAGCGCATGTCTTGCATCCAGTCCCATTCTCATGGCCGCCCCGGCATCTGATCCGTAAAATGGAAATGTATCAACCGCATAGGGGATGTTGTTCATCTCCGCAAGATTGATAAGATGTTTGGTCAGCTCGTAGTTGTATGGCCCTGAACTGTCAGCAGCGCATACGGTGACTTTCCTCTCATCCGAGGTCTGATCTGCCCCGCAGACTCCCATATCCACAGCAAGGAAGTCCGATACATTGTCAGGCAGCCACCCGGCAGCTCCATGACCAACCTCCTCGTGCACCGTGAATAGGAAATGGATATTTCTCTGAGGTTTAACTTTTTGCTTAACGAGGCTTTCGGCCACACCCACCAGAATTGCCACTCCTGCCTTATCATCAATGTGCCTGCTTTTTATGTATCCACTGCTCAAATGTGTCGCCCTGGGGGCAAAGTGAATGTAGTTTCCCACACTGATTCCCAGTTCCTTCACATCTTCAGGAGAGTTGGCGGTATCATCCAGTCTGATGTACATTTCCTGATGGGATCTTTTCGCACTGCTTTTTTCTCTGCCGTGGGCATGTACTGAGGTTTTTGAGAAGAGAATTGTTCCAGGTATCAATCTGCCGTTGAATGTTTCAACCTGACAGTACTCTCCCTCTATGCTGCTGGCAGTAAATCCTCCCACGCAGTGATACTTGAGATATCCTTCCGGTGTAACTTTTGATACTACCGCTCCAAGGGTGTCAATGTGAGCACTGATCACTGCTGAATCATCAGTAGTACCTTCCATACTTGCTATCACAGACCCTTTGTTTGTCACCTTTACATCAAGACCTAAAGATTCAAGTCTGCCTCTTACTATTTCCGCTGCAAGTTCTGTGTTTCCGCTAACGCTCCTGGTACGAAGAAGCTGCATAAGAAACTCCATTGTATTCTGCATAAATATTCCTTTCTTGGGTTTCAGCGATTATATTCATCGATACTATGGCAAGAAAAGGAAAAATCAAAGAGCTGCTCCCGATATTACTGCCGATCCTTCTTCCTGTGGCACTTCTGTTGACCTATCTGGTCAAAGAAAGTCTCGGGCAGTTGAACGATCCAGTTCAGATTCTTGCGTCTATCGACCCTTCCGGTGATGGAACCGCTTACTTGTCTACAATTCTTCCAGATGGTGCACAGGCAGTCTGGACATGCACTTCAGGACAGTTCACAGACACTGATTCATCGCAGGGCTACGGTAGAAGCGTCACATGGCAGGCTTCACCGGGATACATGGACAGTGTGACTGTTATTGTTGTTACTCCATCGGCAACGGACACTGTGCGTTTCCTGCCTGTTATTCTTGAGGTCACTCCGACAATTACCGTTTCCAGCGCTTATCACCTGGCAATTCTTGAGAGATCAAGATCTCTTTCTCTTCCTGCAGGAAGCTACACAATTATCGTTGAGGACGACAATCTGCTGAACTACGACGGTCTGACCATTCTTATCGGTCATTTCCCAGGTAATGTGAGAGATGCATGGCCTCTGTTCCCAGGCGATACAATGAGCATCGACCTTCCCCTTGGTGCTGAATTTGAAGCAGTAGGTCTGGATAATCTGGAAAATGCTCTGGACAACACAGGCTCTATTTTCATACGGTTCATCAGAGACGAATCGGCATTATCTTCATCTTCAATCCCGGAAACTCAAGTTGAAGAAATTGTTGAGGAGGAGGAAGAACCGGAAGAGATCCTTGAGGACGACACACTTGACATAATCTCAACTCCGGACTCTCTTGAAGTTGACTCTTTGATCATGCTCTATGAGCAGCCATTTGACATGGCAGAAGATCCGCTTGTTCTTGATTTTGACAGTACCTCTACCGACAGTGATACGGTTGCTGACACCACATCTGCTATCTGAACCTTTTATTGAAACCATTCCATCTGGAGAACACTCTAAGGCTCAAAAGAAAAACTCCCCATAATGGGTACAGAACATATTGCGGAATGCTCACGGGAGGATGATTGAAAAGCTCAAGAATGGTCACCCATAAGTGTGAGACCGGCTCGAGAAGAACATTCATCCAGGTGATTCCAAGAGAAGATAAAACCCCCATGGCCATCACCGTTAGCATAAACGGCAGAGAAACGACGGTTGCAATAGGCCCCAGCCATGAAAACCCATTGTAAATTGAGATCATCAACGGGGCAAGAGATACAGTAACGACTACACCGGCATACAGAGGAGAGAAAAATGCAGAGTGTCTCCCCTTTATATTCCGACCAAAGATTATGAGAGACAGAACGGCTCCATAGGACATTTGAGCGCCCCGATCCTCCAGTGTTCCAGGAAGAAATATCAATGAAAGCAACAGAGCAGTCCACCAAACTGTTAGCAGATGCAGCTTTCCACCTCTGAATATCATCCAGAGAACCACAAAAGATGCCATTATACCAGCCCTGACAGTGGATGCACGACCGCCAGACAAGGTCACAAACAGAACTATTCCCAGCACCGCCACTAAACCTGAAAATATTCCCTTTCCGAAGATAAATCTTGCAGCGAAAAGAAGCACCAGTGCAATGATTCCCGTATGGAGCCCGGAGAGAGCCAGCAAGTGGGAAGTTCCAGAGCATTTGAAGGCATGGGCTGTGTTTTCCGGGATAAGCCCTCTAAGCCCCATAATAAGCCCGCCAGTAAGTCCGCGGGCAACTGGATCCGATATTGTTGCAAAGAGTCTTTCCCGGTATCGCCTTCGTACGGATGAAAAAAATGAACCAGATGTTTTTAGCCTGATACTGAATGGAGAAATGAACATTGCGCTTCTGTACCCTATTACCAGTAAAGAATCACCCCTCAGGGAAAGAGGTGCAAGAGATCTGTCAGAAACCCAGAAATTACCGTTCTCTGTTGAGAGCATGCCTCCCTTCGCAGTGACAGTGGTAAGCTCACCTCTCCAGATACCATGTTCTTTACCTTGATCAGCCGTTTCCTGGCCTCTGAATAATAGAAGAGCAGAAAGTGCTGCAAAGAGAAATGCAATAATTCGGTTTGAAAGTTCCATACTGACAGTAACCCTCGAAGTAATAGATATTCCAAGGAACTGGCCATTGCTCAGTGCAGCAACCCTGTATATTGCTATGACTATCGATCAGGAGTAATTTTGTGAACAAGAGCAATTGTCACCTGTTGTTTGTTCCAGATACGCAGCAGGCTGTTTTTTTATCAAGACCAAACAGATTCCTGCTCAATGCCAGGATCAGTTCCGGTGAGATCGTGGAAGTGCATGTTCCTGACCCTGGAAGATTGAAAGAGCTGCTTTATGCAGGTAACAATATCTTGATCATTCCTGCACCGGAAAACACTGTGCGAAAAACAAAGTGGTCACTTGCTGCTGCAGAGGATCTTACAGGCTGGATTCTTGTAAATACCAGTTTTCACAGAAAGATAGCAACTTCACTTCTCTCTGGATCAAACTCTCCCCTGGGATATGTCACTGAGCTTAAGGCAGAGGTTACATCTCCATCAGGACAAAGCAGATTTGATTTTCTTGTGAATGGTGATACCTGGGTTGAGGTAAAGGGATGTACTTTGAAGGTCGGCAGGGAAGCTTTGTTTCCGGATGCTCCTACGGCAAGAGGCCTGAAACATGTAACAGAGCTTACAGAACTTGCTCTAAGCGGCAAAAGGGCTGCAGTGATATTTCTTGTTTTTGTCAGAGAAGTTGATCACTTCAAAGCCAATGAAGGCACTGATCCTGCTTTTGCCAGTGCATTGAAAATAGCACAATCAGCAGGCGTGGAAATCTATCCGGTTCAGCTCAGTTTCAATGGAAAGCAGGTGGAGTACAGAGGATTGCTGGATCATACGTAAACCTTTATGGAAGTTATTGCGTTGTTCAGAATGAAAGCTCTGATGATGTTTGAATCCTGATCCAGTGGAAAAATGAAAAAACCGGAATCTTTCTCATCTGAATGCATGGTCTCGACTCTGCCGATAAATTCTTCTCCGTCTTTGAATATCACCGTGACCTTTCGTCCATAGGATGTATCGCTGTCGAAATAGAGTTTTTTCTTGTGAAGAAAATTCCCATCAAATGATTTTACAAAAAACACGGCTTTCAGCCCTTTAAGATCTATGTTCTGATTAATCTTTACAGATCCATCATCAGTTGAAAGAAGAAAAGAAGGCTTGTGTCTGGAGAAGTCTCCGGTATATCCCTTGATAACTTCACCACTGCTTGTGCGGACTACAACTTTGTTCATTAATGCACTTCCCTGCTGTGAATGCTTTGAAGGAATTGATTCAGACTTCCAATTCTTGTATCAAACACACCTGACTCCTGATAGATAACTTCTTCTTCCACTGTAAATACTATTCCAGTAGTGTAATCGGATCCAGGAGAGTAGTAGTTATCATAAACTTCTACGAGATTATCACCCCGAAAAAACTCAATGGAGTGTAACTCCATACCCTCATTCTGTTCTCCACCCATTCTGCTGTAACTGTTGTACGAGAGAGCGTTCCATGATGACTGATCGGTATTTTGCGGGAATTCAAGGAAAATGCTGTCCGGCAACCCATATCGGAAAACAATGTACTCGTTGTTAGAACCGGAGAGGAACGATACAACAGAGCTGTCACCAAGAAGAAAGGAATAAGCGACAGTTATTGCTTGACAGGGTACTAGCAGCAAAGTCATTTTGCAGCCTCCTTGGTTTCTATCTAAGCACCTGCATTTCTTTTGTCAATGGAGTAATTCATACAATTCTTGTATACTTATTGACCTTGTGCTTTGAGGGTAATAGAATTGCAACTATGTTAACAGCAAAATTTCCTCTGTTTGTGCTGGATTCACTGCGAAGCGCCTTCAATGTGGGTTCGGTCTTCCGCACTGCGGAATCTATTTCCCCGTCAGGTGTAGTTCTCACCGGGATCTCTGCACGTCCCGGAGGTAGAAAAGTTGGCAGGACCTCCAGAGGAACCCATGGACAAGTACCATGGCGATGGTTTCCTGTTGCAACCACAGCAGTTGACTATATCCGTAAAAGACGCGTTGTTATTGCTGTGGAAAACACGTCGGATGCTGTACCGCTTCATGTTGCTGATTTTCCACTTGATGCTGCATTTGTACTGGGAAATGAAGCAGATGGTATTTCAGAAGAGATCCTTGAAATGTGTCAGCTAAAGATAATAATTCCCCAGAGCGGCTCGCGGCACTGCATTAATGTTTCCAGTACTGCTGCCATGATTGCGTGGGAAATACAGAGACGAAGATTGACTGGAGAAAAATATGTTTAAGATAGTCGCTGTTCTTTTTTTGCTTCTTGCACCTCTGAGATGGATTTATGTTGTAGACACTGATAAGTGTAACGGATGCGGGAACTGCCTTTCCCATTGTCCCCAGGGGGCGTTAACCATGTCCGGACCCGACGCTTACATCGATCCTGAACTGTGTGACGGATGCGGTAACTGCGTATATTTCTGCCCGAGAGATGCCATCTACAAAGAATGGTACACAGGCATTGAGCAGGACGAGACAACCGGTGAAGCAATTTCCTTTTCAGAGAATCCAGTTGCAGGCAACAGTGTTACAGTAACCGGAGTGGCTCCATTGTCCGATGTGATGATAATGGACCGCGCAGGCAGAGTGGTTATTCGCAGTGCTTCAGATGATCAGGGACAACTGATTTTAGATATATCAGCCGTACCTGAAGGAGCATACCTGGTAATTACAGATGGTAAGATTTCGGTTCTTACAACTATCTGATATAACCCAGATTTCTGAGTTCTCTGCTAGCAGTCTCGCTGTAATCAACCAGCGGCGCTTCCCCCAGTGGAGGAGTTGCCCAATAGAATTCTGCTGCTTCAATCAGTGAGATTGCAGGTTCAATAATTTCCAGTTCCATGGGATCGTTTGCAAGATCATATGATTCAAAGGAATCTTCTTCCACAGACCAGATAATCTTGCTGTTGTTTGAAACGATGGAAACAAGATCTCCTTCAGATCTCCAGAGAACACCGCTTGCAGGGATACTACGGGCTGGCTCAATAGCATCAGTGAGGCTCACTGCAGGTTCATGGGCAGGAAATTCGACTCCTGCAGCAGAAGCAATTGTAACAGCGATATCCAGTTGACCCACGGATTGTGAGATAACTCTTCCGCCGCTGAAACCGGGGCCTGCAAGAATGAGAGGTACGTGTGTGGTCTCCTCGTAAAGAGTTCGGCCATGCTCTATACCATTATGCTCCAGGAACTCCTCTCCGTGGTCGCCCACAATAACTATAAGAGTATTCTGTGCAAGACCTCTGGCTCTCAGTTCTGAAAGTAATCGTCCTATCTCGGAATCCATGTAAGACAATTCTCCATCATAGAGGTCAATGAGATTCTGTATATCTGCCTGGGATGGGACTACTTCTCCTGAATTGATAGCCATCATTTCCGCAACAGACTCACCCCACTCATCGCCGTACTCGCCAACGTAGTCGGTATCTGTATAAAGAGATCTGAAAGGCTCCGGAGCACGGTATGGGATATGTGGGTCATAAAAGTGCACGGCAGCGAAGAATGGGTCACTCTGGTCACCGGAATCCAGCCACGTTATGAAATCATCCACGGTTGGCCCTGCTTTCCTCAGACTGTTTCCGCTAGCCACTCCCTGGCAGTCAAAATGCTGGAATCCCCTGTGGAATCCGAAATCTTCATTCATGAACATGACGTTAAAAAAGGCAGAAGTTCTGTAACCGGATCTATGAAAAGACAATGGGAGCCAGGGTACTTCTGCAGGTATTCCATGAAAGCCTGTTGCTGTTCTTCCTGCACCATGAACAACGGGTGTTACACCTGATAAAATGGTGGTCATCGTAGGAAGGGTCCATGAAGCCTGTCCCTGACATAATTCAGCAATTGTTCCAGATGCAGCAAGGCTGTCAATGAATGGAGTTGTGTTTCTTTCGTATCCGTAACAGCTGAGGTGGTCTGCTCTTACTGTATCTACAAGTATTAGAAGAACGTTAGTCTTGTTCTCTTTATCACAGGAAGTACCCAGGAATATCACGAACACTATTAAAATTGAAATTAATGTTTTCATACTAACTTTCTTTAGTGGCCGGCATCAAGCCAGTTAGATCCGGAGCCTGTTTCTACAGTCAAAGGAACCTTCAACTGAAAGGCTCCCTGCATTTCTTCTTTAAGTATAACCTCAGCCAGGTTCCTGTCAATTGCCGGACAGGATAGAACAAGTTCATCATGCACCTGTAATACCAGGCCAGCAGATGGAAGTTCCTTCGACAATCTATTCTCAACTCTTATCATGGCAAGTTTAATTATATCTGCAGCAGACCCCTGTACAGCAGAGTTTACCGCCGCTCTTTCCATCTGTTTAAGGCTGTTGCCCTTTGCATCTTTCATCCCGGCAAACAGACGTTTTCTTCCAAGGATGGTTCTTACTTCTCCTGTCTGAATTGCTGTTTCCACTATTCCAGCAGAAAAACTCTTCACTTCAGGGTATGTTTCATAGTAACGGGAAATGACTCCCGCTGCCTCTCCCCTGGATATTGAAAGCCTCTGGGCAAGTCCGAAAGCACTTATACCGTAAATAATAGAGAAGTTGACTTCCTTTGCTTTTCTTCTGTGCTCAGTGCTGACATCACCGAACAACGCTTCGGCGGTTCGAGAATGCAGATCGGCATTTTCTATGTATGCATCTCTGAGAACTCCCTCTCCTGCAAGATGAGCAAGAACCCTCAATTCGATCTGAGAATAATCAGCCGTGACAAAAACATGTCCGGTTGAAGGGGGAATAAAGCACTTTCTAATTTCCCTTCCCCTGCTGGTTCTTATTGGGATGTTCTGGAGGTTTGGATTGCTGGAACTGAGTCTGCCTGTGGCAGTTACTGCCTGATTGAAGCTGGTATGAATAAGACCTGTCTGTGGATTGATCCAACCGGGGAGTTTTTCAATATAGGTATTCAGGAGTTTTGAAAGCTCTCTGAATTCGATAAGAGTTTCCACAAAAGGATGTTCATTTCTGAGTTTAGTGAGAACTGTCATGTTGGTAGATCTTGCGCCTTTTGATGTCTTTCTAAGAGGATCAAGCTTCAGTGTATCAAACAGGATTGATGCCACCTGCTTCGGGCTGGCCAGATTGACAGATCGCCCGGTCTGCTCAGAGGCAAGTAACATCAGCTCAAATATTTTTTTACTGATAAGATCCCCCTCGTGGCGGAGAGAATCGCGATCCAGACCTATGCCACGGTTTTCCATGTTGCTTAAAACTGAGGAGAGAGGAAGTTCAACATTCCTGTAGAGTTTTTCAAGATCGGGATCATCAGCAAATTCAAGAGCCATCTTCTCCGTAAGAGCCAGGGCGGACGCTGAATCAGAGCAACAGTATTCGGCAACAGTTTCAACAGGGATTCCTATTAAAGAACCTGTTCCGCTGGAAACTTCATCAAAAGTTTTTAAATTCTTTTTGAGCCAGATAGGAACAAGTTTCTTTAAACTGTGACTACGCGCATCCGGTCTGAGGATGTAGTCTGCCAGATAAGGATCTTCCGATGGAAGTGGAAGGTTGATTCCATAGCGAGTGAGGATACGACTGTCATATTTTGCATTCTGAGCAACGTACCCTCTATCGTTCAGCAGTTTTTCTAGTGAAGCAAGTATTTTCTCCTTATTACCTGAATAGGAG
>JAOZRM010000034.1:0-15518 GCA_029940175.1 Candidatus Sabulitectum sp.
GGGGCTGTTGCTGAGGCAACGGCACCAAGCAGCGCAGCTGCAGCCAGTGGCATAAGCCCAGTAAGCCACAACACCGCTGTAACAGTTCCAAAAGAAAGTAACATCTGCACAAGGGTAATTATCACAACAGCTCTGCCTGTACGGCGAAGCTTAACAAGGCTGAATTCACTGCCGATAACCAGCGCTATAACTACAAGAGCCACTTCTGTAATTATTCCAAGCTCATCATGCAGATCGGAGTGAACCATGCCTGTCATGGAAGGCCCCAGGATCATACCTGCAACGATGAAACCAGTAATTGCAGGAATACCTGCCTTTGAGGCAAGTCTTCCCAGGAAGAAACTGCCCACAAGCAGGATTCCAACACCAAATACAGGATGGATACTTACCACTTCCCGTATGTCCAGCAGCGAAGTTAGTATTCGTTCAAACATGGAGGCTAATATAGTTTCAGGAAATCAACAGTGCTACTGAATAGCACCAAAAGTCTCCAGCCAGCTTACCTGCCTGTTCCGTGCTAAGAACGGGGGGAGTTCGAATTCGCTTTGGGGTGCCAAACGATATTATCGAACTTTACAACTAGTTCCTAATGAACTCACTGCAGGAAGCTGGAAGAGTTAGTTTGAATCAATCTTGGCAAAAAGTCATCTGTTTCTTATTCTACCACTATGAGTAAAAACGAAAAGCTTCTCGAACAGATTTTACTTGGTCGGTCGGATGCCAATGTTGCTTTCGGCAGACTATGCGTTCTTCTTGGTCGACTTGGCTTTGATGAGCGAATTAGGGGCGATCATCATATATTCACCATGGGAGGAGTGGAAGAAATTCTAAACTTGCAGCCCAGAGAAGGCAAAGCAAAATCCTATCAGGTTAAGCAGGTTAGGAATATTATTCTCAAGTATGACCTTCGCATTGGAGAGTAGATATGGATACTAGATACGAAATTATCATTTTCTGGAGTAAGGAAGATCAGGCATATCTGGCTGAAGTTCCCGAACTCCCCGGTTGTATGGCAGATGGTGAAACTTATCAACAGGCATTATCTAATGCTGAGCAGATTATCCAGGAGTGGATTGGAACTGCTCAAGAACTTGGGCGGTCTATTCCAGAACCCAAAGGCCGTTTAGCTTACGCATGAAGTAGGCTTTCTTTATCAGCTTCCAAACTGCGCTCATTTAGTTCCGAAAGCATCCACTATGGGGTGCCAAATGAAATTATCGAACTTTGACCAAAAGATCCTAAAGTATCTAACAAGGGGTGCTGCTTTGAATGAAGCGATAGAAGATAGCGGCTTTGTGGCAAACAAACCTACTTATTTGAGCCTGGAACAATTCTTGCTGGTCAGAAAATGAACTTTCTAGTCCAGAAGAATACAACTTGAGCATTGAGATCCAGAGGTAGTCCAAAGTTGTAATAGATAACAACCTGGAGTCAACTGAGCTGAGGGATACCATTCAATAGCATTGATCCCCTGGGTAAAGAACCTGTCAGTTAAGGTTTGTACCTTCCTTCCACTAAGGTCGTAAACCGCTATTGACGCAATGCTGGACGCTGGTTGGTAGAATTCTATTACAGAGCCGGAGGAAGTGTGAATTGGATTGGGAATTCTGATGAAGGCAGGGCGGTTGTTTGTGTCGGTGTATCCAATGCCAGTCTCCGGAGCGAATCTTACCAGCATGGCATCTGATGAGCCTGCACCGAAGGAGCGTGTGTCGCCAGCAGCAATGTAACCTCCATCTGAAGTCTGCTCAACGAAGTGGCCCCTGTCCCAATCAGAACCACCGAATGTCATGTCCCACTGGAGATTACCACTGGGGTCAGATTTAATGATCCACAAATCATGACTTCCTGCACCGTAGGAACCTGTGGTGGCAGAAACCACATACCCACCTCCATAGGTCTGCTGGACATAGGTTCCCTCATCCACTTTTGTGCCACCGTAGGTTCTGCTCCATTGCAAATTGCCTTCTTCGTCAGTTTTGATCAACCAGACATCCTTATTCCCCGGTTCGACCGAGCTGGTATATCCAGTTATTACATAGCAACCATCCGTAGTCTGTTGAACCGACCTTCCCAAGTCCGCATAAGAACCTCCAAATGTCTGATCCCATTCGGTGTATCCCTGTGAATCAGTTTTGATTAGGTACAAATCATCAGATCCTGCTCCCCAGGATGAAGTAAAACCTGCAATAACAAATCCGCCCTCAGAGGTTTGCTGTACGGACAGACCTGCTTCCGTACCGGAATCACCAAAGAACCTTATCCAAAGAATCTCACCTGACAAATCGAATTTGGCCAGAAAAACATCAACGGTACCGGTGAAGTAAGAGGTAAAGCTGCCTGAAACGATGAAACCATGATCGTCAGTTTGGATCACTGCTCTGCCTTCATCCCAACCGGTGAGACCTATAGTTTTACTCCAGAGCAGGTTTCCAGCCTCATCCGTCTTTACCAGCCAGATATCCCTGCCTCCGGCACCAAAGGATTCTGTAAATCCTGTCAGTACGTATCCTCCATCAAAGGTCTGGCTGACGGAGTAAGCGTATTCATTTGCTGTACCACCGAATGTGTTTTCCCACAGCATGTTTCCATTTTCATCGGTTTTCACCAGCCAGAAATCTGCTCCATTTGCTGAACTGGAGCTATTCACTCCTGCGAGAATGAACCCATTGTCTTCTGTTTGCCTGACTGCATAGCAGTGATCTAGGCTTGAGCTGCCAAATGTACGGCTCCAGATTATGTCAGGTTGAGCCCAGAGGTTGGGTGCGAGGAAGAAAAGAAAAACAAGGTATTGAATAATGTATCTGCGATGAGCAGTGGGATTTTTTGGAGATGACATATTTCGTATGCTCCAATCACGGTAGGGTGCTGTTCGAAATTCCAGGTAGCGTTTCATCTCACAGAAAACACAACAAGGTGCAAGTTGTTTTTAAGTAGTAATTTGCACCATCTGAAGTAATCATAACGGCTCATGGTGTGAATTAGCAATGGACCGTCTGTATTTAGGTTTGAGGATGATTTCTGAAAATTGATTACTGGGAACCTGAATATGCATCAGAACCTCTGGGTCAGGGTTCCAAAGGCATCCACTATGGGGTGCCAAACAGGATTTTGGAACTTTTTACAGAACTCTCCTAATCCATTCACTGCAGGTGCTAGAGTACATTCACATACTATATTTGAGAAATGTCCTTTTGTGATAGCATTGCATAATGCAACAGATCGAGTTATATATGCAACAGAAGGAGGTACAACATGACTACTGCTGTAAGAGTCTCGGAGAATCTTGTTCGAGAAGCAAAACTTGTTAGTAACGTTGAAAACAGATCAATAACAGGGCAGATTGAGTATTGGGCTAAAATTGGCAAGTGTGCTGAAGAGAATCCTGATCTTACCTACAGGTTAATAAAGGATATTCTGATTGGTATCGAAGAAATGAATCAGGGTGAATACACTGAGTATAAATTGGGATAGCACCCTATGAAAATTCTTCAATCCAGATTATTCGCTAGAAGTGTTCGAAAGTTTCATAAACAAGAAAAGAAAGCATTGGATAATGAGATCAGGAAAATTATTCGTAATCCTGACATCGGCCAGGAAAAACGGGGAGAGCTGAAAGGTGTATTTGTTCATAAATTCAAGATTCATACAACACTATACCTTCTCTCTTACAAGTTGAATAACCCCCAGACACTAGAGCTGATAATGATCGGACCACACGAAAACTATTACAGAGATCTGGAAAATTATATCAGAGGCTAGTTGGTTCAATCATTTTAACTTGCTTTGTTGCTGTGGTCGGAGATAGTTCCAAAAGCATCCACTACGGGGTGCCATGTAGATATATTCAAGAAGAAGAGCCAGTTGAGAGGTCAGGAGAAAATCACAGAAAATTCAGGACTTGACCGAAGGAAATTAGTTCCTGGTACCATATTGTGTGCCATTTAGTTATATATTAAATGTACTTCTTCTGGGCGGAGAGAATATGAGATCATTCTTTTGCAAAGTGTTTCTTATCCTCATTGTCTCAAAGGGCTACTGTATTACTGTAACACAGTCAAATTGGTCTGGCGGACCTGGTGTTACTGGTCCCGTGCCACAATGGACCGATACTTACTGCACATCTTCACAAATGTATACCGGAGCAGGCTACTTACTGACTAACTCCCTTGAACCGGTTGGTCATCAGATTGGTTGGGGAAGTGAGCCGGGAATGGTTGACGCAGGAGACATCGACAATGATGGGGATATTGATGTGGTTGTAGCCGACCAATACGATATCTTGATTTTCAGAAATATGGGTCAGGGACTTGTCTGGACCGAGGAAGACTTCTCCCTCGGTAGCCGCACCGTCAAGCTTATAGACTATGACGATGATGGATATCTGGACATCATCTCCGGCGCTGGCCGATTCAAGTGCCACACGAATACCGACGGTTCTGGAACTCAGTGGAATCTTGAAATCGAGTCAACATACCAGAATGGCACGACAGATTGCGATGCTGCTGATCTTGATGGAGACGGTGATATGGATCTGATGGGATCATCAGGTGGCTATTACAATTTCTCCTGGTGGGAAGATAGCGATGACGGTTCGAGCCTTGGTATCCTGCATGACATCAATTCCTTGAATTCTCCTCAGTCAATACAGGCAGTTGATATGGATGGAGACGGAGACTATGATGCACTCGGGGCATCTCTTCATGGAGATAAGATCATTTGGTGTGAGAACCTCAATGTTGCACCAGGTCCCCACTGGCCCATGCATTTTGTCGTGACAGAACTTGATGACCCATCTGATGCTTTTGCTTCTGATCTTGATGGTGACGGCGACATGGATGTTGTCGGATCAGCGAGGTCTTCTGATGTGGTTGGCTGGTGGGAGAATGTTGATGGTCAAGGAAATACGTGGGAAGAGCACTTACTCTCGAATACCTTCGATGGAGCCTGGGATGTGTATGTCGATGATATAGACAATGATGGAGACATGGATATCATCAGTGTCTCCTACTTCGACGCTGAAGTCGCATTTTGGGAGAACCGTGGTACTGAAGAATGGATGAAGCATACTATCACCACTGATTTTGAGAAGCCGACTTCCGTCTGTGTCTCCGACATTAACGGTGACGGTTTTAATGATGTCATCTGTGTCTCTAAGGTTAGTGACTCCATTTTTTGGTGGTCGATCCTTGAATATTCACCATCAGGTTTTTTAGAGTCATCAATACTTGACTCAGAAGGTGAGTCCAACTGGATTTCTTTCTGTGTGGATCATACCCTTCTGCAGGGAACTTCCATTTTCGTTCAGTTCAGAAGCTCCAACGACTGGCAGAACATGGGTGAATGGAGCGAGTTACTTCTTCCCTCTGACACTACGCTTTGCGGTATTGTTCAGGATTCGACTAGGTTCTTTCAATACAGGTTTACATTCGAATCCGTAAACCAGCTGAAATCCGCTTTGGTTCATGATATCTCTGTTACATACGAATCTATAACTGGGATAGAGCAGCAGAGTCAGTCATCTGTTTCAGCATTCCGGGCATCTCCAGCTAATAATCCATCAGATGGTTTTCTCTCAATTGACGTTAGTATACCAGTTGGTGACTTGTTGGACATTTCAATCTTCGATCTGTATGGACGCACGGTTCATGAAGAGCAGTTTTCTCAGCCAGCTGGCTCCCACAGTCTAGTTATTCAGAGCATATTCAGTGGTTATTACATTTGCAGAGTGGATTACAGGGGAGAATCGATTTTCTTCCCAACAGTAGTGCTAAGATGATTCTTCCATAGGAACAGGGAAAATTTCATAAATCCAATACGGGGTATCTACCGCAAGTTCTTGCAGCGGTGCCTGGTAATGTATTGCTCTCTGAAGGTGAAGCAAGTCTACCCAAAGATTGCGTTGCCAATATTTCTCAGGTTTCTACTGTGAACAAAGAAGATCTTGTGGAAAAGATCGGCATGCTTTCCTCTGAAAGGCTGGATGAAGTTCTACAAGGTGTATTTCTTCTGCTTGAACCGCGAGATATGTAAAATTCTCTGAACAACTCAACGGCGTTTGAATAGCCTTCCATCGGTTACTGCAAGAGCTGCAAAGATGAATATCATTCCGATTATCACATTCAATCCAAGGCTTTCACCAAGAACAACAACACCCAGGAAAACTGCCACAACCGGGATAAGGAATGTAACCAGAAGGAGGTTTGTGGGGCTGGTGATGGCGAGGGTCCTGAAGTAGAAGATGTAAGCCAGTGTGGTACTCAGCAGGGTCAATCCTGTAAGTGCTGCAATTGTTACACCACCAGGATGGAGAGAAAAGGGTTTTTCAAGCAGGAAAACCATGGGTGTCATCATTACTGTGGCTCCGGTGAGAACACCGGATGCTATGACAAGTGGCGGCATGCCTCTGAATCTTCTTCCATAGATGGCAGAGAATGCGTAACAGAGAGCAGCTCCCAGCATGGCTATCTGCCCAAGCAGTCTTGTGTTTGAAGCCTGGAAGCCATCAAACCCGATGAGGATGCCTACACCTGCCAGACCAAGCAGAACTCCGGTAACTCTGGTTGAAGTCATTCTTTCTTCAGAGGTAAGATAATGAGCAAGAACAATGCTGAATAATGGAGATGCTGCATTAAGAATGGATGCTATACTGCTTTCAACATGCTGCTGGCCCCAGATGATAAGGCTGAAGGGAATCAGGTTGTTCAGGGCTCCCATAACAAAGAACGCCCCCCATACACCCTGCGAAGATGGCATTTTCTTTCCAGAAGCATATACCAGAATTGTAAGAATTATCGCTGAAACAGCAACTCGGATCAGAACCATTGTAAGCGGAGTAATTTCACGAAGGGACAGTTTTATGAAGAAAAAGGAACATCCCCAGAGGATTGAGAGCAACAGAATATAAAGATAAGCCCGCAGCCCCATCGCCTTGTTTACCATGAATTGCCATCCGCTTGAACTGAGTGATGCTATCGAGTTTCAGTGAGAAATATATCAAATCCGGTATTCAAGCTGCTTTTGCAAGCTATGCTTTCCGAAAGCCTTTTCTGGCTATATTCCTCCCTGGACCGTACTAAGGAGATACAGTGGCTTATTCATACCGAGAAATCGTTGTTGACCACGATCTGAAGCTTGTAATGCTTCGCCCCGGGCATGCTGAAAAGATATTTCAGCTTGTTGACCGGAACAGGGAATACCTGAGGAGATGGCTTCCCTGGGTGGACCTGGTGATCACTGTTGCTGATACTTCTGTCTTTATAAGTAGAACCATTGATCAATTTGAAAAGGGCAGAGGCCCACAATATCTCATTGAGTTTCAAGGTGCTGCTGCGGGGATTGTTGGTTTTCATCCTCTGGATATTCCTAACAGGAACGCTGAGATCGGTTACTGGCTCGGGGAAGAGTTTACCGGTTCCGGACTTGTGACGAGATCAGTGAAACAACTTCTTGGAATTGGTTTCAGGGAGCTTGATCTCAACAGGATTGAGATCAGGTGTGCCACAGATAACGAACCAAGCAATGCCATTGCCCGGAGGGTGTGCATGGTGTATGAAGGCACACTCAGGGAGGAGGAGTGGCTCTATGACCACTTTGTGGATCATTCGGTATACTCCATGCTTCACCGGGAGTTTAAGAGACAATTTGACGATCTGGAGACCAATGACTGAAAATCCGGGGAATGATGCGGGAATCAAGCATGATTCAACTGAGCGGGACAGACTTGCCCGAAAGAGGACTGCTCTGGCAAATGAGCGTACTTTTCTATCGTATGTTAGAACATCTATTATGCTGTTTGCGACCGGTGCGACTCTGCTGAAGCTGTTTCCTTCTTCATACGTCACTATTGTCATTGGTATTATTCTTACCGGGTTCAGCCTCTTTGTTCTGGTAATTGGCATATTCCGGTTCAAAGCAATGAAAAGTAAAATTTCAAACAAACAATAAACTAGTGAATGGAAGCATTTTGGAACACAAAAACTTTTACAGACTTACACCTGCGGAAACACTTACCGCGCTGAATTCCAGCAGAAACGGGCTTTCCCGCGTGGCAGCAGTGGCCTACAGACGGGAGCATGGTTCCAATGAAATAGTTGTTGAGAAACCTGTACCCAAGTGGCTGGTGTTTCTGTCTCAATTCAAGGAACTGCTGGTTATTGTTCTCATCGTTGCCGGTGTGATTTCAATGGCTGTTGGAAGTTATCAGGATGGTGCTGTGATGTTCATCATCGTTCTGGTAAATGCGGTTATTGGTTTTGTTCAAGAGTATAAAGCGGGTCAGATTCTGGAGAAGCTGAAGGCTCTTATCAAATCACCTGCAAAAGTTGTTGTTGACGGGAAGCTTACAGAGTTGCCACAGTCGGATCTGGTTCCGGGAGATATAGTTGAAGTGGAAGCCGGAGATAAGATCCCCGCAGACATCAGACTGCTGGAGGCGTACAATCTGCGAACCAATGACTTCTCCCTTACCGGTGAATCCATGCCCCAGGAGAAAGACACGGAAGCTTTGGTTGATGATGCGATCCTGGCCGACAGACACAACATGGCTTACACCGGAACAACAGTGGCTGCTGGAAGCGCAACCGGTATAGTTGTTCGTACCGGCACGAATACAGAGATGGGTAAGATAGCCTGCATGGCGTCCGATACGGTTACTGCCATGTCTCCTCTTCAAATGGAACTGAATATTCTGGCCAAGTGGCTCACAGCTGTTGTTGTGTTCCTGAGTGCAGTTCTGTTTTTCGTCGGGGTTCAGCAGGGTTTTACAGTTGTTAACAGTCTGATCTATGCGCTGGGAATAGCTGTTGCTTCAGTGCCACAGGCTCTTCCTGCTCAGGTGACCGTTGCACTCAGTGCAGCCAGTAAAAGACTTGCTGACAGAAAGGTTGTTGTAAAGAACCTGCCAAGTGTTGAAACCCTTGGTTCAACCTCTGTTATCTGCACAGACAAAACCGGAACACTGACAAAGAATGAGATGACTGTAACAGGGCTCTGGTTCAACGGTTCAAACTACAAAGTGAAGGGTCTCGGTTACAAGCCTGAGGGAAGCATTCACCACTTTGACGGAAGTAAGCTTTCTCAGGAACAGATTGATGAGATGGAGATCATGCTGGATGCGGGAACCATGGCTTCAAATGGGGAGATCCATGCTCCAGACAAGGACCACTCAAGCTGGTATCCCATTGGAGATCCCACAGAGGCTGCTCTCATCACACTTTCTACCAAGGTGGGTACGAGAAGTCCCATTGAGGATCAGGAAAATCCTGAGTTAAAGGAATTCCCGTTTGATGCTGTGAGAAAAAGAATGAGTTCCGTAAGGCAGTTCGGTGACAGGCACCAGCTTGCCATGAAGGGTGCTACAGGAAGTGTACTTTCCGTAAGTAAATTCATCTACCGCGATGGAAAGTCCGTTCCAATTACGGAGAAGGACAGGGAAGAGATCATCAGGCTGAATGAAGAGTATTCAGACCGGGCACTCAGGGTACTTGCCATTGCATTCCGTCCCCTGGAAAACGACGGGTCGGATTACACAATGGAATCCGTAGAGAAAGACGTGGTCTTCCTGGGTCTCGTATTCATGATGGATCCTCCCAAGGAGGGAGTGAAAGAAGCCATAGCTTCCTGTCATGAGGCCAATATCCGTGTGATTATCATGACTGGGGATCATGCCATTACCGCAAAAGCAATCGGCCGTGAGGTAGGGCTTTCCCGGGAAGGTGATCCACTGGTTTACACCGGCGTTGATCTTGAGGACATGGATGACGCCAGACTTGGTGAAATTCTCGCGGGTGGGAAGGCTATTGTTTTCAGCAGAGTGAACCCTGAACACAAGCTTCGCATCGTTACGATTCTTGAAGATCAGGGTGAGGTTGTTGCTGTAACCGGTGACGGCGTGAATGATGCTCCTGCTTTGAAGAAAGCAAATATCGGGGTTGCCATGGGCATAACCGGAACTGATGTCTCCAAGGAGGCTGCTGAGCTGATTCTTCTTGATGACAGTTTTACTTCCCTTGTTTATGCAGTAGAGGAAGGCCGCACCATTTACACCAACCTGAAGAAAACAGTGCTTGCCTCCATGACCACAAATGCTGCTGAGCTGGGCGTTGTTATTCTGGGTCTAATCGCTGTTTCCATGGGAGACTGGGCAATTCCTATTCTGGCAATTCAGATACTGGCGATTGATCTTCTTGCAGAAGTGCTGCCTCTTACATTCCTTACCTTTGATCCTTCTTCAAAGAGTATCATGCAGGAAGCGCCAAGAGATCTTAAAGCCCACATTATGAACAGAGAAACTTCAATGGAAGTTCTTCTTCTAGGAGCTCTGATAGGATTGCTTGCTTTCGGCAACTACGCTTACAGCGGCATCAGAGAAGGAATAACCTTTTTCAGCGGTGAAGTTTCAGGCAGTGTTGACTACATGAGAGCTACAACACTCGCCTATCTGACAATCGCTTTCTGCCAGTTCATTAACGTTCTCTCGAGACGGTTCTACTACACATCCATCTTCAACAGGAATTTCTTCACAAACCGGATTCTGCTCTTTTCGATTTTTGGTTCAGCAGCAATGATTCTTCTCTTTGTGAACATTCCAGTGATGGCCGGGTTCCTCTACTTTGCTCCTCTCCGGCTTATTGACTGGTTGTGTATCGCCGGTTCCACATCGATCTTTCTTGTAGTGTTTGAGCTGCTGAAATTGCGAAGAAGACAGAGAAGGAGTGAATGAATTGGGCAAGCATGGTAGAAGAAGCAGACTTAAACTGTTTCTTCTTTTGTTGATAGTTATCGCCGCAGGTCTTTTTTCACGATCCGGTCATGCTTCTGTTCTGCCTGAGTTTGTTCAGGAATATGCCGGAGATACATTGTGGGCTCTGGCTCTATACATTTGTCTTGCTTTTGTTTCACCTGCAGCGGGAGCAGGGGAAATATTCTTTTTATCCGTGGTAATTTCATTCGCCGTAGAATTCAGCCAGCTGTATCAGGCGGATTGGATCAACTCTGTACGGGATACAAGACCCGGCGGATTGATTCTCGGATTCGGTTTCAAATGGTCTGATCTGCTGTGTTACATTGCGGGGATTCTTACTGGTTTCGTAATTGATTCCCGGAGGAGAAACCTCCGGAAATAGCTGTTCGTAAGGAGTAGAAATGGTGCTTTGCATGTTGATGTGTTCCATTACACTGGTTCCCGGCGGAGTGATACACAGTGGCGATAATGTGGTAACTGCTGCGGAGATGATTGAAACTCTCAGTGAAGTTGAGATTGTTTTTGTGGGAGAGAAGCACGATGATGCATTTGCTCACCAGTGGGAATTGTATTTATGGCAGGCTCTTGGATCTGAGGACAGGGCTCTGGCTCTTGAGATGTTTGAGACAGACGTACAACCTCTTCTCGATGAATACATTGCAGGTGAGATAACTGAAGAGGAATTTCTTTCTGAATCCCGTCCCTGGGGCAATTACCCCACAGATTATGCCCCAATGGTCGAATTCGCAAAGGCAAATGGTTATGGTGTAATTGCTGCAAATGTTCCCAGGATGCATGCTGCAATGGTAGCCCGGGGCGGTTTTGCCGCTGTTCTTGGAGAACCTGGTTTTGAGGAAATGGTAGTTGATTCATCCAATGCACTTTACAAAGAGATGTTCCTGGCCACCATGGAGGCAATCGGGGATCAGATGCATGGCATGCCTGTTTCTCCCGAGAATCTTTACCGGGCACAGCTTCTAAAGGATGCTGTTATGGCCAGATCAATTCTTGGTGAAAGGGTTCTCTTTGTCTGCGGTAGTTTCCACAGCGATTTTCACTCCGGTATTCCAGATCAGCTTTCGTCAGACTCATATCTCACTGTAACCGTACTTGGTGAAGGTGAAGAGTTTTCTGCAGAGCTTGCTGATTTTGTGATTGTCAGACAGACACAGTAGCCGAAGAAAGGAACTCAGCCTGAACTTGTTTGCATTTAGGATCATTCCTTTTTCTTAGAGGTATGCACCTGAGAATGAGTCCTTTGATAATGAGAAGAACAGACACTGATGCAGGAGGTCCGAGATATCGACATCCATCTCAAAGTTAAATAAGGTGGGGTTGTTTTCTGCAAAAAATTGGTAGTTTGCATGTGAGTTGTCTTATATCGTACTTCCCATTGTTGGAATATCGTATAGAAGCTTAATAATTTGTAGCGAACTTGCCTAGTGGTCTAATACTG
This sequence comes from Candidatus Sabulitectum sp., assembly GCA_029940175.1. GTDB lineage: Bacteria > Fermentibacterota > Fermentibacteria > Fermentibacterales > JCC-6 > Sabulitectum. The sequence continues at coordinate 12,201 of JAOZRM010000034.1, forward strand.
TTGATTAATCTATGCTATTCGGTAGCTTGTTTTCGAATGGGATCGGGATTATCTAGAAGAGTACTTCACCTGTTTATTGATGTAACAATTATTTGTTGGGCTATGAATCTTTGGAGGTTAGCATGAGGTTATCTAGTCTGGTTATTCTTGTTTTATTCTCTATTCTATCTGCAGGGACAGCAACACAGAATGATTGGTCTGGTGGGGATGGGATTTGGGGTATAGTAATTGATTGGAGTAACAAATTTTATTCTGAAAATAGCATAAACTATGCCATCTCCGGTTCACTTTCACTACTCTCCAAATGTACGGTAGACTCAAATTTCTCAGGAGCTAAATCAGTCTATGCCGCTGATGTGAACGGTGATGGCTATACGGATGTCCTTGGTGCTGCCTCCACTGCTGACGATATAACCTGGTGGGAAAATAACGACGGATCTGGAACATCATGGACAGAGCATTTAGTAGATGGGAATTTTAATACGGCATCTTCAGTATTCGCCATCGATGTTAATGGTGATGGTTACACAGACGTACTGGGAGCGGCTAGAGTTGATAATGATATAACTTGGTGGGAGAATAATGATGGATCCGGAACATCATGGACAGAGCACATAATTGACGGCAATTTCAGCAGTGCTGTAACAGTATATGCCACCGATGTAAATGGCGATGGTTATATTGATGTACTGGGTTCTGCTACAGGAGCTAACAGTGTTGCTTGGTGGGAGAATATTGATGGATCAGGTACTTTGTGGACAAAGCACATCATTGACTCTTTAAGTGATCCATGGTCAGTCTATGCTACCGATATAAATAATGATGGTTATACTGATGTGCTGAGTTCTGCTATTAATTCGAGTGAAGGAATTATCTGGTGGGAAAATTATGACGGAACAGGATTGTATTGGACGAAACATACCGTTGAAACTAACTACCAAGCTAGTGCAGTTTATGCTACCGATGTAAATGGTGATGGCTACATCGATGTGCTGGGTGCAGAAGTTGTTGATGACGATATTACTTGGTGGGAGAATGTTGATGGATCTGGAACCTCATGGGCAAAGCATACTGTCGATGGCAGTTTTAATGCTCCTTATTCCATCTATGCCACTGATATGAATGACGATGGCTATACCGATGTGCTGGGGGCTGCTATGATTGCAGATGATATCACCTGGTGGGAGAACAACGATGGTTCTGGAACTTCATGGACAGAGCATACAGTCGACGGCAATTATGATGGTGCAACCTCAGTTTATGCATCAGATGTAAGTGGTGATGGTTGCATGGACATATTGGGTGCGTCACTTGCAGACGGTGATATCACTTGGTGGGATATTATGGGGGGTTTTAAAGAAGGATTTCTTGAGTCCAGCGTATTGAACACTCAGGAAAGCCCAAGTTGGCAGACCATTGAGTGGACATGCACAGAGCCCACTGGAACCAGTGTTTCATTTCAGGTAAGAGCTTCTGCTAATCCTGGAGAAATGGGCGAATGGTCTGACACTCTCACATCTCCATCTAGTCTTGCAACCATTCTTACTGACGGTAACAATCTGTTCCAGTATAGAGCTATTCTTAGTGCAACCAATTCCGATTCAACACCAACACTTGACGATGTTACTATCGAATGGGCTACTTTCGTAGAAACTGAGGAGGAAGAGATGTCCGAGATAAACACCTTCCTACTTCTTGGAGCACGGTCCAATCCTTCATTTGGTAATGTTGAAATAGATTTTGTGTTACCCGTTGGTTCCAGAATCGATATGACTATTTACGACCTTTATGGACGAATTGTTAACCTAACAACCAGGGAATGCGAAGAAGGCCAACAGAGCATTATGTTAGAGGGCATTAACTCGGGAATTTACTTTGCTCATATTCGGGTTGGTAATTACGATGCTGTAAAGAGTTTCGTAATGATCGAATAGTAGGATCTATGAGGTAAGTTCTTACGTACTACCATAAACCACTTATATCTGCAATGTAATGGTAGGGCGATGCACTGGGGTATAACAACATTACTTAACCTTGGTAGTTTGATATGTAGATTCCGCAAGTCATAGGGTCTTCAAAAGAACTTTCCCTTCTCCCTGCATTTTTTCCAGTTTGACCCTGTCAGACGAGGGACATTACTTTATCTGGCGACTCGGTGTCATAGTTAAGAACAGCCACTGACGCAGGGCCGATTGTGTTATATTTACCCTCACAAATAATCTGCTATGGGAGGAAGAATGACACACGAAGAGCTTGTCACGGAGATCCGTGGGGCAGAGGAGCGCGCTCACCTGCTCAAGGAGCGTCTTTGACCTGGATACCCTTTTAAAAAAAGAAAAAGAATTTGAGCTTGAAATGACCAAGGAGGGTTTCTGGAACAACAGGAACAAGGCTCTTGAGATCATTTCACGGTTAAAGAAAATTCAAAACTGGACCGACCCTCTGGGAAAACTTTCGGTGAAGGTTGAAGACCTGGATGCTGCTATTGAACTGCTTGAGCTTGAGGATGATATAGGTATCCGAACTGATGCCTCTATCCGCCTTAAAGAAGTGGTAAAAACCCTGGATCAGCTTGAGTTTCGTCAGATGCTTTCCGGAGAGCATGACGGTTCAGACTGCATTCTTACAGTCCGTTCAGGTGCCGGTGGTGTAGACAGCCATGACTGGACTGAGATGCTGATGAAGATGTACATATACTGGGCGGAGAAACAGGGATTTGAAGTAACTGTGCTTGATACATCTCCAGGAGATACTGTTGGAATGCGTGAGGCTGTTCTTTCTGTGAAGGGTCCCTATGCTTTCGGATATCTTCATGCGGAAAAGGGCATTCACAGGCTTGTAAGGCGCAGCCCTTTTGACCCCAGCAACAGAAGACATACCAGTTTCGCCTCTGTTTTTCCTCTGCCTGATCTTGACGATTCGATTGAAGTTGATATCAGCCCTGACGATGTAAGAACTGATGTTTTCCGAGCCAGCGGTGCCGGGGGGCAGCACATAAACAAAACTTCCAGTGCAGTTCGATTGACCCACCTGCCAACTGGAATAGCGGTTACCTGCCAGAATGAGAGAAGTCAGCATAGAAATCGTGAGCTGGCCTGGAAGGTTCTTCGAGCCAGATTGTATGAGCTGGAAGAAGAAAAGCGCCGGAAAGAGCGGGAGAAACTGGAAATGATGCGCGAGACCCTGGCGAAAGTCGAAAATAATATCGCTCAACTGGCAGAGTGAGCCAACCGGAGGTACCGATGAAAGATATGTTTATCGACCTGGCCAAGTACAGGATTCAGCGTGCGTTCGAGCACCGCACCGATGCGATCCTGC
>JAOZRM010000034.1:15528-19355 GCA_029940175.1 Candidatus Sabulitectum sp.
AGAAAGAACGGGAGAAACTGGAAAACACTAAGAGTGATGTTTCCTGGGGGCATCAGATTCGATCTTACGTACTCCACCCGTATCAGATGGTTAAGGATCACAGAACCGGTAGTGAAATTTCCGATGTTGATGGTTTCCTTGGAGGAAACATTCAGGAATTCATAGAAGAATATCTAAGAAAGAGTAAGTAACATGGCAATTGAAGAAAATGAATTTATAGTTAACCGGCTGGAAAAACTTGCCGGTATCAGGGAAATGAGCATAGCTCCTTATCCTCCCCATACTCCGGAAAGACTTCCTGTAAATACTCTTCGTGCAACCGGTGAGACTGAGGATGTTCTTTCCACCAGCGGTAGAATTATGGCGAAAAGGAAGCACGGAAAGACAGTATTCTGCGATATTGCAGATCCTACTGGAAGAATCCAGCTTTTCATCAACAAAAAGAACCTCGATGAAGAGTCCTGGGAGCTTCTTGGGAAGATGGACCTGGGTGACATCGTGTGGGTAAGCGGAGCTCTCTTTATTACCCGTACCGGTGAGCTGTCTGTGAGGGTAGTTACCCTTCTTCTTCTGACCAAAGCTGTTCGCCCTATGCCTGTGGTCAAGACCGATGCAGATGGTGAGGTGCATGATGCTGTGAGCGATCCTGACTTCATATACAGGCACAGATGCATCGACCTTATGCTGAATGAGGATTCGAAGAATAGATTTATAGCAAGAAGCAGAATCATCTCCGCAATGCGAAGCTATCTGGATTCTGATGATTTCCTTGAAGTGGAAACTCCTGTTCTGCAGCAGATATACGGCGGTGCGGCAGCTGATCCTTTTGTTAGTCACTACAACTCAATGGATGAGGATTGTTACCTTAGAATTGCTACAGAGCTTTACCTTAAGCGGCTTGTTGCAGGTGGAATACACAGAGTTTACGAGATCGGTAAGGATTTCCGTAACGAAGGTGTGGACAGAACACACAGCCCTGAGTTCACCCAGCTTGAACTTTATGAGGCATGGACCGATTACAACGGAATGATGACCAGATTTGAAGAGATAGTTCAGGCGGCAGCCAAAGCCGCTGGAGTTGGATCTGTGGTGAATTTCGGCGGGCATGAAATTGATCTGACCCCGCCATTCAAGAGAGTTCCTTTTGTTCCCACTCTTCATGAGAAGAGCGGGGAGAATCTGTTTGACTGGGATGCTGCGAAGCTTTCTGCTCTTGCTGCAAAGCTTGGTCTGGGAGATGACATAAAAGACAGGCCAACTTTACTTGACAAACTTTTTGACCATTATGTAACTCCCGGTCTGATTCAGCCAAGTTTTGTTGTTGATTACCCGGTGGAGCTTTCTCCACTGGCAAAACAGAAGACCGATGAGCCTCGAATAACCGAGCGGTTTGAAGCATTTATTGCAGGTCTTGAACTTGCTAATGCATTCAGTGAGCAGAACGATCCTCTCTATCAGCGGGAAGTCCTGGAGAACCAGGCTGCTCTAAGTCAGCATCGTAAAGGGGTTGTGGACCAGGAGTTCCTTTATGCTCTGGAGGTCGGTATGCCACCTGCAGGTGGACTTGGTATCGGGGTGGACAGACTTGTAATGGTTCTTACAGATGCTATGTCTATTCGTGATACAATTCTGTTTCCCCATCTCCGAAGGGAGCAATGAAACAGAAACATTTATGGGCGCTTGCCCGAAGACACGTATGGAGTGACTCTAATTCCACAGTGGTAAGAATGGTCAGTGCTCTTTCAATAGCCGGTGTTGCCATCGGTGTTGCTGCACTGGTGATACTTCAGGCCTTTATGGGAGGTTTCACTGAAGCCATCGCCGCTGGCCTTACTGCTATAAATCCGCCTTTGCACATCTATGTGCCCGGTGGGGGTCATATGGATGATTTTGACCTTGGGGTCGTTCAATCTATTGCATCCGGTATTCCGGGTATTACCGGCGTCGAAGGAATGCTGGAGAAGCCTGCAGTTGTAAGTGGTGCCCCGGGAACGGTTTCAGGTGCAATGGTTCGCGGCTGCAGTTCCGTTGGATTAACCATCGGAATGGATCTTGCCCGTGAACTGAATGTTACTGCAGGTGATGAGATAAGAATTGCTTCAACTGCCGGTGTGGAAGTTTCCGGAATGGGCCGTGTTCTTGTGGATACAATTGTGGTTCTGGTTGTTGACAGTGTGGGTGATTTCGGTATAGAGGAATACAACAGTTCTCTTGTTCTTCTTCTGGGCACAGCCAGAGATATTTTCAGAGCTCAGGGTGAGCTGACCAGCCTTGGGGCAGATGTCTCCACAGGAACTGATCCTGTCATGGCTTCCGAGCTTCTTAATTCCGCCCTCTATGAAGATTATGTTGGTGGGGGCTGGCCTGTATACATGAGTTGTATCCCATACCTGGCCTTTCACGGCAATCTTTTCAAGGCTCTTGGGCTGGAGAGGATTGCCATGACCATTGTTCTCGCACTGATTACTGTAGTGGCTCTTCTTAATCTTTCAAGTGCTCTTACCATGATCGCAATGGAACACAGGCGTGATATTGGAGTATTGAGAGCAATGGGACTGTCGCCCTCGGGGGTGTTCCGCATTTCGATTCTCAGAGGGTTATTGCTGGGAGGTACAGGCGGGGCAGCAGGTCTTTTGTTTTCGTGGATTTCTATTTTAGCAGTTAACAGGTATTTTCCAATTAAACTGGATGGAACCGTGTACTGGATTGACGTACTGCCTGGTGTGTTTCCTGTGGCAACAGCACTGACCGTAACACTATTTACCATACTGGTGTGTCTCGCTGTTTCTGTTTTTCCTGCAGTTTCCGCTCTTTCCCGTTCACCGTCGGAAGCGTTGAGGTATGAGTAAAGAGATCGTTCTTTCTGCACAGAATGTTTACTGCTCTTACGGCAGTGATGATGTTTCAATCAAGGTCTTGAAGGGGGCGGATATAGCCATCCGGATAGGTGAGGTTGTGGCGGTCATGGGTCCCAGTGGATCAGGCAAAAGCACCCTTCTTCACGCTCTTGGACTTCTGGAAAGGCCTGAAAAAGGCAAAGTTTTTATCTGTGGTGAGGATGGATGGGCTATGAACGGCAGGAAAAGAGCTGAACTCAGAAATCGAAAGATCGGTTTTGTGTTTCAGTTTCATCATCTTCTTGAGGAGTTCACTCTCAAAGAGAATGTGATGATGCCTTGCCTGATTGCCGGAGAGAGCAGTGAGGAAGCTGCAGGCAAAGCAGAGAGACTTCTTGAAAGAGTGGGGATTATCCACCGTGCTTCACATTTTCCCTCAAGAGTCTCCGGGGGAGAAAGACAAAGAGCTGCAATAGCAAGAGCAATTGTGATGAAACCTGATATTGTTCTTGCGGATGAACCCACAGGAAACCTTGATACTGTCACAAGCGCTGAGATTGAAAAGCTTATAATGGAACTTGCTGAAGAGGGAAGGCGATCATTTCTTCTTGCTACACATAGCGAGGATCTTGCTTCAGCTGTGCATAGGAAGGTTTTTCTCAGCTCAGGGATTTTGAATGAGAGTGAATAAATATGCTATTCGATGGGGATGCGAATTGCTATATTCATCCCACCGAGAAAGCTTAGTTGTATTGAAGAAAGAAAAAGGGGGCTTGCTTGCCTGAACAGCATACTGACCGAGCCAGAAAAGCTCTTATTGAAGCAAGAGCTGAAGCGGCCCGCTCCGGCAGAAGAGAGATCGGCAGTGAATTTATTCTCTATGCCATTCTCAATATTGACGGTTCCGGTGCTGCTGCACTTCTGAGAAGCCTTAATGTCAAGACCGGAGAGATGCGTTCACAACTCAGAGCTAATCTTCGTCATGGACCT
>JAOZRM010000195.1 GCA_029940175.1 Candidatus Sabulitectum sp.
CGGCGGGACCAAGAGCTTCAGCTGGGTTGGATTCCCATGGGAACTGGGATGAAACGGTTGATGTGCTTCTAGGGTTCACTCTTGCATCATTCTCTTTCGCCACTGCAGTTGAGGATATTTCTCACCAGACTGAACGAAGCTGGTCATTTGGAATAACATGGGTGTTCACAGATCAGCCTCCTGTAACACCGGCAGGAGAAACGGAGAACAGAGATGGAAACTAAAATTGCAGTGCTTGCTTCTGGCACAGGATCCAATTTCAGTGCCCTGGTCAACGGGGATACCGGACCTGGCAGAGTTGACATTCTTCTAACAGATAATGAAAATGCAGGTGCTTTAAAACTGGCTTCGGAACTTGGTGTGGATTCAAGGTATCTGTATCCGGGTAAGTACAGAACAAAATTCGGCACGAAGGAGGAGGAGTATTGGGCGGAGTTTTTGTTGAACAGGGGAATTCAACTTGTCTGCCTTGCTGGTCTCATGAGAATTATCAAGGGTCCACTCCTTGATGCATTTCATGGCAGGATCATGAATATCCATCCTTCACTGCTCCCGGCTTTCCCCGGGCTTGATGCTCAGGGACAGGCTTTCAGGTACGGTGTGAAAATAGCAGGTTGTACGGTTCACTATGTGGACGGAGGTACAGATACCGGGCCAATAATCCTACAGGAATCTGTACCGGTGCTTGATTCAGACCAGAGAGATTCTCTGGCAGCAAGAATTCTTTTAAAGGAACACGAGATCTACTCAAAAGCCGTAAAAGCCCATTGTCAGGGAAGAGCAGTATATTCAGAGGTTGTCCGGTAACACTTGAGGGAGAGATTTCCACTATGAATTCTGTTGTAATGGTTCTTGTGTTTTTGTTGTTCGGCGGTGCAGATGACCCTGTTCCTGCAGGTCCGGCCTTTACAATTTCAGTTAACAATGTATCGTTGCAGCCCCATATGATGGCTTTTACGGTTTCGGCGGGAAGCCAGGTAACACTTTCCTGCAGTGATTCACTGAGCTGGTCTATTCCTTCTTTAGCGCTGAGTACCACAGGAAAAGAGTTCAGATTCGCATTGCCGAGATCCCATGGCACATACACTGTAACTGCTTCAGACACAACCTCTGTTCAGGAATGGATAATGATAGTTCCCCTGAATCAGGACCAATTTCGTACTGCAACAATAAACTCTTTCCCCGTGGGATTTTATGGAGATGGGAATACCAGAGATCACCTGCCTGACAGGGGCTTTATTGAACTTTGGCCTGATGTTTTTGATGCAAGAATCTCCACTCATCTCAGATTCTCGGATTTCCTTGGTCACACCGAGGGCAACTGGCCTCAGTATATGGTTCTTGATCTGCGACTTGTATACAAACTGGAGCGCGTTCTTGAAGAGGTTGCAAAATCATATCCTGAAGCGCGTGGTATTCACTGTATAAGTGGTTTCAGGACGCCAGCTTACAATGAAGAGATTGGAAATGATACCGGCTTCAGCCTTCACCTGTACGGTGCAGCATCCGACTTCTGGATCGAGGGCTGGCCTGCAAATAATCTTATTGACGACCTTGATAGAAACAAACGCATTGATGTTTATGACGGAGAGTTCATAGTCGCTGCTGCCAGAAGGCTGGAAGCTACAGGCGAGGTTGCTGTGGGCGGGGCTTCAGCATACAGGTGGATTACCACCCACGGCCCCTTTGTTCATCTGGACACAAGAGGAAGTGCAGCAGTCTGGCAGACCCGTCGCAACCTTGTGGATAACCCGGTCATCTAATCGGAGAGTACAAATGAAGATTCCCATTATAGTTCTGATCTCTGTTCTAACAATTGCTCTGGCGATCAGCTTAACAACAATTTACCGCATGGATGAAAAAGTCAGTCATATGAGAGAACTGGTTGGTGACTATGACCAGAGAGTAGACCACATTGCTTCGCAACGTGATACACTCGTTCTTATTAACTCGGCTTTTGCTGCCAGGATCGACTCTGTTCCATCCCTCAGACATGTCGCAGATTCTCTCCAGATCCGCCTTGATGAGGCAGAACTTGTTCGCAACTACCCTGGCTACTATCTGATAATAGACACAGGTCAGAACCGTTTTCACCTCAGACGAGGCGGCCTTCTTATCCGCTCGGGGTACTGTGGAACAGGCAAGGGCTGGACCGAGAATGATAGTGGTCTAGTCTGGAATTTCAGTACACCAAGAGGCATAAGGTATGTTGTGAAGAAGGGGGAGAATCCCTACTGGTACAAACCCGACTGGTACTGGCTTGAGCAGAATCTTCGCCCACCAAGGCCGGGTCAGGATATCCTTATACCGGACAGCCTCTCGTGGGAAGAACAGGTTGTTTACTACAACGATTCACTCACCTCCAGTGAGCGAGTCTGGGTTCGAGCAGTTCCCGGGGCCCTGGGAAACTTCAAAGTTGACCTGGGTGGAGGAATTCTTCTGCACTACGGTGTCGGCCGGGGAAGAAATGTTAGTCACGGTTGCATCAGACTGAGCAATAACGATCTTGAAGCCATATACAGAGCCCTGCCAGTGGGTGCGCCTGTTTTAATCTACTGAGAGAGAGGATGATATGATATCCACTTTTGCCGGAACTGCTGGAAAGCGGTCAAGACTGAACATTTTATTAATAGCCGGCACTCTGGTTGTTGTTCTCACATTGATCTTTCTTTTGAATCGCGGAGACGTGGAGTCTGGAATGTTTCAACAGGAGCCTGTTGAGGAAGCAAATCAGGTTGTACCTGTTGAGCAATCTGAGAGTATTCCCGCTGAGCTGCCTCCAGTGTTGTGGCTTCAGGCGTCTGGTTCTTCATCGGGCAATGCTGCCTGGGCACCGGCTATCGTCGCTCCTTTTGATACTCTGTGGAGTATTTCCACAGGAAGAGAACTGTTCTCTCCTCCGGCCTTCCATGAGGATATGATCTTCATTGCAGGTAACGACAAGGTTCTTCGGGGAGTTAGCAAACTCTCTGGTTCACAGGTATGGTCTAGAACTGTTACATGCGGGTTGTCCGGCGGGGTTGCTGCAGATTCAACCACAGTCTATTTCAGCGGGCAGGACGGGTACATGTATGCACTGAACATAGAAACCGGTTCTGAAAGATGGAAGACAGGCCTTGGATACCACATATTTACAGATGCCTGCATTTTCTGTGACAGTATTGTTCTAGCCGGAAATTCTATGGGTTCTATTGCAGCTTTAAGCAGAAGCACCGGTGCTCTGGTGTGGAGTGATACAATGGACGGCCTTTTACTGGGACCAGCTGTTTCAGAAAGTATCGCTGTTTTCTCGTCGGAAGCTGGAGCCGTAGGAGCATGGGATTTGCAGGGAAATTCTCTTTGGTCACGTGGTTTTACTTCACAGCCTTCTGCGCCATCAATAAAGTCGGGTGTGATTTTCATAGGTTTTTCAACAGGAAAAATACTTGCCCTCTCACTGCCCACAGGTGAAACACTGTGGGAAACAGCACTTGATAATGTTAACGGGAGAACTGTTGTTTCCAGACCGGCGCTTGTGGGAGATTCCTTGCTTGTTGCCGGGACCTGCGATGGAAGAGTATTCTGTCTTGAAAGCAGCAGTGGAGAACTGTTATGGGAAACAGAATTTGAGAACTGGATCTCTGTAACTCCGGCAGTTTGTGACACAATCGTTTATGCTAGTTGTGATGACAACCGAATTCATCTGTTAAGCCTCAATACAGGTCTCACAATTGATGCAATAGAGACAGGTTCATATTCAGGAACACCACCGGTTCTTATGGGGGGCGTTTTGTATACGGGAAATTCTGCAGGTGATTTTACTGCAATAGCCGGTTCTTTACCGGACAATCCTGCGGAAGAATAGGAGAGAGATGCCAACTGGAACCATACCAAGCGGATACGCGCTTGTTGCCGGTTTGTCAAATACAGGCAAATCAAGTCTTCTAAATGCTCTTACTCAAACCAGTATTTCTCCTGTTGCTCTTCAACCTGCTTCAACCAGAATGCCTATTACTGCAATCTGCACACCTGGAAATGCACAGATCTGTTTTGTGGATACGCCACCTCTTGAGAGTAGTTACGACTGGTCCATTATTGACTGGGTGGATGTTGTTGTGCTGGTTGTTGACATCAAGACTTTTGACAAGGACCTTGAAAGACCGGTTGTCAGCAATTTCTTGAGACGCGCAAGCACTAAACCTGTTATTCTGGCCCTGGGAAAAAGCGACTATGTTAAGCCGGAGCATCGTGCTGCTTATGTGGCCAAGGCGTGTCACACAAATAGATTCAGTGGAATTGTACCGGTAACACCCATGCTTGATTATGGAATTTCTCAGCTTATGGATAAAGTGTTGCAGAATATTCCCATGAGAAACCGACTGTTTCCACGGAGTATAAACACATTGAATTCCAAGCGTTTTCTTGTATCAGAACAGATACGAACCCAGTTGTTCAGTATTCTTCCACTTGAGGTTGCCGCAGAAACTGCAGTGCAGGTGGAGGAAACATCTCAGAGAGATGGCCGACTTTACGTGAGAGCTAACCTGATAGTGTCCAGAGCCTCATCCAAGGGAATGCTTATTGGTCGCAAGGGTCAGACACTGGAGCACATAAAAAAATTGTCTTCCGTGGCGATAGGAGAATTCACCGGGGAAGAGTGCAGACTTGATCTCTGGGTCAAAGTTCGAGAAGCCTGGACAGAGAACAAAACAGATCTGCTGGAATTCGGATATGTCTGCTGAAGTCCAGAGAGCCTGCCGGATCAACATTGAAGATTTTGAAGGTCCGCTTGATCTTCTTCTATTCCTTATCAGACGAGATGAACTTGACGTTACCACAATACATGTAGCCCAAGTAGCAGATCAGTATCTGACATATATCAGAGAAGCTGAGGACCTGAATCTCGATATAGCTGGAGAGTATCTGGTAATGGCGGCTACACTTACCAGAATGAAAAGCAGACAGCTTCTTCCGGTTGAGAGAGCTCTCATGGAAGACTCTGAGGATCCGATGGAAACTCTTATGAGGCATCTTGTGCTTTACAAGGCCTTTAAAGAAGTTGCTTCCGAGCTTCGTGAGAGTGAATCTATCTGGCGGGATGTTTTTTCTCCACCGGGAGAACGTGCCAGGTACGAGGAAGATATTACTGAGATTGATCCAGGGCAGACTTCCCTTCTGGATCTTCTGCTGGCTCTTGAGAACATCACAGAGAAGAACACTCCACCACCAATGCACCGGGTACGAAAACCACTGCTTTCTCTCACAGAGTGTGTAACAACACTGGATAGATTTCTCCCAGTAAATACCATAAGAGATTTTAGTGATGTTGTGGGAGTGAACGCTGATCAGGCTGTAGTAGTATCTTTCTTTGTTGCAATTCTTGAACTTGTTAAAAGGGGTTGGCTTACTGCCGACCAGAGTTACCCTTTTGCAGATATTGCCATGAAACGAAAAATGGAAAGGTGGGAAATGAATGCTTGATCAGCTGGCAAGGCAGATAGAAGCTCTTCTT
>JAOZRM010000196.1 GCA_029940175.1 Candidatus Sabulitectum sp.
ATAACTCTCTTCCATCCGGATCCAGTTTCAGCAGAAATACATCGGTATCCTGAGGTGGCATGAAGTAACCATCATCTCTTTCATCTCCGGTGTATCCCGCAATGTAAATATTTCCAGACTCATCGACTTCTATAATATCTGCTCCAGCGTGGAATCTGAAGTCTTCTTTGATATTTATGAACTGATAACCATTCCTGTCGACTCCAATAAGAAACATAAATAGATTCATTCCAAGATCATCGGTGGTTCCAGTAATAAGGAAACTGGATTCAGAAGTTTCCAGCACATTCGAAACAGATATTACAGGTCCGCCCTGCATCTGAAATTCAGTACTCATCTGCAGTTCTCCAGAGCCACTCAGGCGATACGCTTTCCATATGAAATTCTCTCGGGTTGGGCTGAAAACAGCAAAACATCCACCGTCTCTGCATGGAATTACAGGCTGTCTGGTTTGCACCCTGTCAGAAATGCTGTCAAGCATAACAGTCCACAACGTGTCTCCCGATGCGCCTATACGGGTTACTCCAGCAAAAGAAACCGCACTCTCAATGTCATCCGGAAATGGAACTGTAACATAGAGGGGTATAAAAGGCTGATCTTCCGAAATATGAATTTCACGGCGGAGAATGTTAACAATCTGATTGCCCTGAAGATCTACCGATATATCACTCATGTAAAGAATACCATCAATCTCTTCAAGAAGCTCATATCCATACTCTCCATTACCATATGATCGGAAATCGTTTATTCGAGAGGCTTCAGGCAGTTCAGCCAGTACCGTCCACCCGCCTCCCCACGATATAGAAATCAGTGCAACACAAACAAGAATACTTTTCACTGCAACCTCCCCGGGAAACAAACATTCATAAACAGTTTATCCATTCGGTGAGAATACCTCACCGTCCTGTTGTTCATTCCATATCTTCTTCAACTTTAATATCCGGGATATTCGAAACATCGTAGAGCACTTGAACATGGTTTTTGAGCAGGAGCTTCTCAGATAGAATTCTGGAAGATTCATGGTCAGTCTCAATGCGCCACAACTCATTTTCACGGTAAACTACGCCGTTTTCCCTTACAAAACGATGATTCTTCTCTACGATTGAATAGGCAGCGGGAAGAGCCTCCCGGCAACGAATCTCTCCGCACAAATACTTGTCGTCAAGCCATATCTTCAGCTGAAAATCCATGGAACTGTTGTTTCGGAAAGCAAGATCAATGTAGTTGTAGAAAACAGTAGCCCCTGTACCGAAAGGAACCGTTCTCTTGTAATCTGGAAATGGGTCTGTGGAATGCCTGTGTCGTTCTGTGACAGAAAGTGGAGTATGCAGAACCATCCAGTAAAGCAGGTTTGTAAGCTGACACAGCCCCCCCCCGGCCATTGAGGTTAACTTTCCAAATGAAAGCTGCAATCCCGGAGGAAAGCCCCGACTGCTCACTGGATTCCCCACCAGTTTCCAGAAGGAGAATACCTCTGACTGTGCCACCACAAGACCATCTATAAAAGCGACGGCGATACGAAGACTCTGAACTTTGTTCTTCTGCAGATCTGCATCAGTTCCTGCAAGCTTCCGTAATAGAAGAGAGCGGTGAGAAACAACCACACAGGGAAACACATCTTTTGTAAGATTGGAAGAATACCTCTCGCCACCAAAGAACCACCTGCACCGCCTTATCAGACGGCGCAGTTGTACGGATACTTTGTAAAAGAAAGGATTTCTGGAGGATAGTGGTCTCACAGTTAAAAGAGCCCTGTTACATTTCCGTCATCATCCACATCCATATTCTCAGCGGCAGGGGTTGCAGGTAGCCCGGGCATTCTCATTATGGCTCCGGTAACCGGAACCAGGAATCCTGCTCCTGCTGAGATTTCAATGTCACGAACTGTTACCACAAAATCCTTTGGTCTTCCCAGTAATCTGGGATTATCGGATAGAGATTTTTGAGTTTTCGCTATACAGACTGGAAGTTTGTCATAACCGAACTTTTTGATCGTCCGCAGATCCTTCTTTGCCTGAGTGGTGAAATCGATATGCTCAGCCCCGTAGATCTCCCGTGCAATGATTCCTATCTTGTTTTCAACAGTGTCGTTCCAGTCATACAGAGGTTTGAAGGAACCTTTGCAGTTCTGAGCATAATTAACCACAAGATCTGCAAGATCCTCCATGCCTTCTCCGCCTCTGGCAAATCCGTCACCAACAGCCACGGGAATCCCCATGTCTTTGCAATATTCAACAACCAGCTCAACTTCAGCATCGGTATCGGATGCAAATTTGTTAAGGCAGACAATTGCAGGCAGTCTGAATTTGCCGATATTCTCAAGGTGCTTCACCATGTTGGGCAGGCCTGCTTCAAGCTTCTCCAGATTAGGAGAATTCAGGTCTCTTTTCTTAACGCCGCCATGCATTTTCAGAGCACGACAGGTTACAACCAGCACCACCAGTGAAGGACACAGCTTGCCGTATACACATTTGATATCAAAGAACTTTTCTGCTCCCAGATCAAAACCGAATCCTGCCTCTGTAACTACCCAGTCGGAGAACGCTACCGCCATTTTGGTTGCAAGAATGGAATTGCAGCCATGGGCTATGTTGGCAAAAGGACCACAGTGTACAAAGGCAGGGTTTCCCTCAAGGGTTTGAACAAGATTTGGCTTAATTGCGTCTTTCAGGAGCATTGCCATTGCGCCGGTAACGCCCATCCTCTTTGCAGTTACTTCCTTGCCGTCAAAAGTGAGGCCTATGAATATTCTGTTGATCCGTTCTTTCAAATCATCCAGGTCGGTTGCAAGTGCCAGAATAGCCATGATCTCACTGGCTGCTGTAATGTCAAATCCTGTTTCTCTGGGAACGCCCTGAGTTTTTCCACCAAGTCCAATAACGATGTCTCGCAGTGAGCGGTCATTCATGTCCATCACGCGCTTGAAGCTTACAGTTCTGGCATCAAGCAGACAACCATTCCCCTGATGAAGATGATTATCAATTGCAGTGCAGAGAAGGTTGTTTGCCGCTGTAATGGCATGCATGTCTCCGGTGAAGTGAAGATTGATATCCTCCATTGGGATAATCTGTGAATATCCTCCTCCGGCGGCTCCGCCCTTGATCCCGAATATTGGTCCCAGTGAGGGCTCGCGAACAGCACAGCAGACATTCTTACCTATTCTTGCAAGTCCCTGGGTTAAACCTATGGTTGCAGTTGTTTTTCCCTCTCCTGCCGGAGTGGGTGTAATTGCCGACACCAGAATCAATTTCCCCTGACCTTTTCTTCTTTTCTTAAGAGCATCAAGATGTACCTTTGCCTTGTCGCTGCCGTAAAGATCCAGGTCTTCCGGCAGAAGCCCGAGCTTTGCAGCGATCTCCTGTATCGGTCTTGGTTCAGTCTTGCTTGCTATTTCGATATCAGTTGGAAATGAACTCATTGTGTCCTCCTGTATAAGTAACAACATCCCGGAAAGCTGTGAAAGCAGATTTCCCTCGTTCGTTGGAAATAGTATTGTCACCGGGACTGCTCATAGCAAGGGACAGGGAGAAGTATACTTCTTCTTTCAGCAATAAAATTGAGCCATGTCTTTCGGCAGCGCTGTGAGTTGGCTATGTTATGAAAGCAGGTGATGTTGTTGTTTGAAGAGAGGAAGGTTCTTATCAGGTTTCTTCCAATTCTAATGCTTATCCATTTGTCGGCATTGATCTTACATGCCGACACTATGGACCCACCTGACATCCAGACCCAAACCCTTGAACAGTATTTGGCCGCTTCACTGGATCCCCAGGCAGAAGCGAGGCTCCGACTGGGATATTATGCGTATTCTCTCAGGGGAGAGCTGGAGAATCTCGCTGCCGATCTCGAGGAACTGATCAGTGCATCTGAACAGGCTCAATTGTTCAGAGAAAGCCACGAGGCTTTTCTCCTGTCAACAGACAAGTGGGCCGCATTCAATGAGGAAATTCAGTGGAATGATCAGGCAACCGGTGAACTCAGTTACGGCAGTGGTGGTGGAGAAACATATCTGTTGATCTCATCTGCATTGATCAGGGAAAGAATTCTGCAATACAGGCAGTTGCTGGACTCTATCAATCGGAACGGCGCCATTGAGTTTGTGTATGGGGATGGAACAGGAGTCATCGGCGAGTATTAGCGATGCTGTGAGTTGAACAGGATTTTGCAGGATCTGCACATTTTTCATAGGGGGGCAAGAATGACTTCAAACACAACAATGGATGACCTGACTGGTCTGCACACCCGTGGTATTCTCGAGGAACTAGACAGTCAATTCTCTGCAGTTGCTGCTGTTAACATCTGGTCTCTCATGGTTATTGATATAGATCATTTCAAACTTGTCAATGATGTTTTCGGTCACCTTCAGGGAGACAGAGTCATCCAGCGTGTAGCAACTATCCTTGCTCGTAATTGTCGTGGGGCGGATACTCTTCTCCGTTACGGCGGAGATGAATTTGTAATTGTAATGCCGTTTACCGAGCAGCTGAAAGCTGTTAATCAGGCAGAGAGAATCCTACAGGGCATGGAGAGAGAGATCTTTTCTGAGGGGATGGAAGTAGGTCTTTCCATTGGAGTTGCGGAGAGCAAGCTTACGGATACACGTCTTGCTCAGGTGTTTGAGCGAGCTGACAAGGCCCTCTATGAAGCAAAAAAAGGCGGACGGGGCAGGGTGTCTTTCTACGAAAACGTTAAAACAGACAGTGCAGATAATGAAATATCTTTCGAGCACTTCGTAGGAAGAGAGCAGGAACTCTCAACAGTACGAGGAATTCTCAACGAAGCAATGGTTGGAAAAGGACAATTTGTACTCATCTCAGGTGAACCAGGTATAGGAAAGAGCAGACTGACTCAGGAGCTGGAACACTTTTCCACTTTCAAAGATTGTCTTTTTCTTAAGACCAGATGTGATGAGCCTGGTGCCGGTAGACCCTATGAGCAGCTGACAGATCCTATTGCCCGACAACTCCTTGCTCTTTCCGGTGATGACCTCAAAGATCTGACTCACACTCTCTCTGAGATCCTGCCACAGACCGCTGAATTGTTTCCAGGATTGGATATGAAACTGTCTCGTGCACCATCCTTAGATGAGGAAGGGGTGGTAAGGTTCAGGATATACGCGGAGATATTTTCCATCCTCAAGTGGATCACAACCAGACAGTCAGTGGTTTTCATGGTGGATAATCTGCAATGGATATCAGCAAATGATTTTGATCTGATGGCATATCTGGCCAGAGCTTCTACCGATCTTCCAGTTCTTTTCCTTGCTGCAGCCAGAGCCCCCCTGGACGACTATCCTGGAATTCATAAGAAGATCAGAATTTTATCCAACCTTGTTCATTTCACTTCAATCAACCTGGAAAAGCTGGATGATGAGTACACCAGGCACATGATTATGTTCGCACTTCGTGATCCGAAGATCCCCAGGGAAGTTCTTCAAATACTTGTAAAGCAATCCAGTGGAAATCCAATGTATCTTAGAG
>JAOZRM010000197.1 GCA_029940175.1 Candidatus Sabulitectum sp.
CTTATGTTGTAATTGCTACAATTCTGATTCCCTCTTTCCAGTGGATATCCACTGTTCCGGAGATCAGAGAATACCGGAGACTTGAAGAGGTGTACCGCTCATTCGAACTGCCAGAGGAAGGCATAACCGCCACGAATGAGCTTCTCATCCCGGGTTTCTGTCTGAACCTGGGTCTGGATGACCCCACTGGCCTTTTTGTCTCTGCGGACAAGGCAGCATGGAGCAATGCATCAGAAGCAGATCTCACAGAGCACGGAGTAACCAGAGTGGTTATTGTCCCCATAGGTGTGTATTTTCCACTACACACAAAAGCTTGGCTTGAAAACATTCAGAGCATAGAGGTGAATTATTACAGATGACAAAACAGGAGTAACAAGAATTGCCTCCTCTGGGAAGAGGGGAGTAACTCTGCTTTTTACAGATGGAGAAACGGCGAAGGCCAGAGTATCCAGTAATGTATTCCGCAAATTCAAGAATCCGGTCTGCGGAGATATTGCAAAAACTGTGAACAAACAGGGAGTCTGGTATGTAGAGGAAATTCTTGCCAGAAAGGGATGTCTTGAGCGAACTTCTCCTATTGGAAGACGTCAGGTTCTTGCTGCCAATATTGACCTGGTTGTAGTAGTAGCTTCAATTGCCAGCCCCCCTCTCCGGAGAGGCTTTATCGACAGAGCACTGGCATCAGCAGACTGGAACCATCTCCCTGCGGCTCTCGTTCTTAACAAGATCGACCTGGCAGGAAACAAGGGAGCCGCCAGCCCGGAAGATCTAGAGAATATCTACGGCGAACAGGCTGGATACACCGTTCTCAAAACAAGCGCGATAACCGGCAGTGGCATGGAAGAGTTCAAGAAGCTTATCCAGGGGAAAACAGTTGCACTGGCAGGAATATCCGCAGCTGGAAAAACATCATTGATCCAGGCAATACATCCAGAGCTGAACCTGCGGATCGGTGCGGTAAATGCAAAAACCACAAAAGGTAAACACACAACGGTTTCAGCAAGGCTGATCCCTCTGGGCAAAGACACTTTTCTCATGGATACTCCGGGGCTCCGGGCATTTTCAGTGGATCATATCCCCAGAAATGAACTGAAATTCTGCTTCTCCGAGTTTGATGGTGCAGGTCCGTGCAAATTCAGAGACTGTCTTCATGAGACTGAACCGGGGTGCGCAGTACTGAAAGCAGTACAGCAGGGATCCATCGACAGAAAAAGACATGCATCTTATCTGAAGCTGCTCCACGAGGAAAACACCTACTCATAAGAAAACCGCCCGGTATAAAGCCAGGCGGTTCCTTAAATAAACAATCTCTTAGCAGATTGAAGCAATCATCATGGCTTTGATGGTATGCTTGCGGTTCTCTGCTTCGTCCCAGACAACAGACCTTGGCCCCTCGATAACATCAAAGGTTACCTCTTTGCCCTTTACAGCCGGCAGACAGTGCATGAACAGGCATTCAGGATTACCGGTGGCATCCATCATTTCCTGATTCACCTGATATGGTTGAAGCATGGCGATACGCTCTGCTGCTTTGTCTTCCTCGCCCATGGAGGACCATACATCGGTGTAAATAACGTCTGCATCTTTAACAGCTTCAAGAACATTATCTGTAATTCTGATCTCGGAACCGCTTTCCTCTGCAAGACCCATTACAGTATCAACAAGATCCTGCTCCGGATGAAGACTCTCAGGTGCAAGTATGGTGCAGTTAACTCCCATCATGGCCATTCCGATCATAAGACTGTTGGCCATGTTGTTTCTGCCGTCGCCTGTGTAGACAAAGTTCACTCCCTTGAGTTCACCTATGTTCTCTTCAATGGTCATGAGATCCGCAATAATCTGGGTAGGGTGGAACTCATCAGTAAGACCGTTGTAAACAGGCACTCCTGAATACTGATGCAAAGCCTCAACCATCTCCTGCTTGAAACCGCGAAACATAATGCAGTCAAACATTCTACCAAGAACCCTGGCGGTATCCTCTACAGATTCTTTGACACCAAGCTGGATATCAGCAGAGCTGAGAAAAACAGGATGTCCCCCTTCTTCTCCGAAAGCAGTTTCAAATGCACAGCGGGTACGGGTGGAACGCTTCTCAAAAAGCATGGCGAGTGTTTTGCCCTGGAACCTCTGATAGGTCTGAAAGCCAAGTCTCTCCTGCTTCAAATTATGTGAAAGATCAAGAAGGTAACGGAGCTCAGCAGGGCTGAGATCAAGAAGCGTGAGCAGACTTCTTCCTCTAAGGTTAAAAGCCATTACGGACTCCTCTCAAATGAGTTGTTGAATGATCGGGTACCGCCGGAAGATAGCAGTTTAAAACTCACCGTCAATGAAGAGCGTAAACTCAACAAGAAATCCTACAAGGCATTCCATATCATGGAGAATCCCAGATCTGCCTTGCTGGCGCAACAAAGATCGTTTGTAAGCACAGTAACACCATATCTGGAGCCATCGGGCTTTGAGATAATGAAATTCAAACATCTTGTGCTTCCACCATCGCTGACCCAGCCGTAAACAACATTGGAGGATTCAAGAGCTATCTCCAGTTCGCCGGAGAGTGGCGGATTAGTGGTCATTCTTCTCACAGAAGTTTTGTTTAGACCATCGGAAACAATCTCAATGAAATCAAGACAATCGCTGACTGTGGTATAGCTTGCTGCAACTTCAGGAGCGCCTTCCCAATCAAGAGAGACTCCCTCAAATCGGGTAGTTGTGTGACCGGATGATGACAACCAGCTCTCAACGTGTTCGATTCCACCCATGTAGTAAACAATTGACTGTGTAGCTTCACGGGAGCCCTGCTGCCCGCGTCTTGCTACCTGCCAGAGCTGCTCTCCTCTTGAAACAAGGGAATCCAGAGCAAATGCTCCTGAATTGTGCCTGGCAACACTAACCGCGGCGTTAACAATATCCGGAGTATCCATGTAGAAACGACGGCGTTCATTCCTGGTCAGACGCTCTCCTGTTCCCAGGTCAACCACACCTACACCGAATACAGCTCCGGGAAGGGCAACAACATTATCCATAACACTGCCCAGATTCGAGGGCAGTCCACCTGAAGTTTCTGTTGTAACAGTTTCCGGGTTAAGAAGCATGGGAGGAAGACCTCCGGTCTTCAAGGCGGAACCCGGAGCCGCCAGGATGATACTCATAAATATAGCGATCATGTATTACTTCCTCCTGATCAAGAAATTCTTCAGCAGACAAAGAAAGGGGAGGAGGACAAGCCTCCTCCCCCAAAAAACAAGTTCGGCCTAGTTGGCGTTGCTTGTGAAAACAGTAAGATTTGCAGCCTTAGGCTGGTACTCGTACTTGAAACTCACAATTGTACCGTTTGCAGTTTCATCAGGGGTTACACTGAGACCGTACATCTTTGCATATGCATTTCCGTCGCTGTATGGAAGCTTAACAAAGACAACACTGTCTGAAGTGTAAAGAATGTAACTGTTGCTGATCCATGTACCTGGGTCGCAGCTACCGTAAGTGGAACCCGGCTCCTGGAAGTAACAAGTGTTACCATTTCCAAATGCACCGAAGCTACCGCTGTACAGCCATACATCGTCATCGCCCTTGCTCTCGTCGTAAGCATAGAGATCCTGAGCAAATGATGTGGAAGCTGCGCTTCCAGTCTGTCCTGCAGTTGCTCCAAAGATGAAACCACTTGGCTTGTCAGCAGCGGAGTAGTTGTCATAGATGGTGTAAGTTACGTTAACAACGTTAGGCATGGTGCTAACTTCGTTGGAGTAGTTCTCTGAGTAGTTGGTCTCTTTGTAGGCTCTCACAGCGTATGTACCAGCGTTTGTGGCATTGTGAGTGTAGGTTTCGGTAGTAGTTTCACCAAGAACAGTCCATGAACCTGTTGCGTCAGCCTTGAAATAAACCTGGTAGCCATCTTTTTCATCAGAAACAGCAGCCCAGGTAAGAACAATTGTTCTTCCAGCTGTAGTTGCATCAAACTCAAGGCCTGTTACAGTTGTAAGAGTTCCACCAGGCTCAGTTGTATCACCGGCACAACCAGCAAGAGCAGCAATCAACACTGCAACTAGAATTAAACTAAGTTTCTTCATCAATCTTCCTCACTTTCATTTTTCTGTTAACGAAGAGTCACGCCCTCCGACTACGGAAAATAGCCACATTAGCAAATGGTGTCAAACCCTGCGGAATAATGATACTCTCACTCTTCAGTAGTTATTCCCTCCATAGATTTCCAGGCTGCAGATCTCACGGCAAGGGAAGAATCTTTAAGAAGAGTTTGAAGAATATCCAGCGCAGGTTCATTAAATTCCCCAAGAGAAACTGCAGTCTGTCTTCTGACCCGTTCCTCTTCCGAAGAAGAAAAAGGAATAATAAGAGGGAGCGATTCCTGGTTGCCTATATCTCCCAGGGTTCTTATCAGTGTAATAACCATCCCGGTGGAAAGAGAATCATTCAGCATTGTCTCCAGGTAAGGGCGGGCTTCTTCTCCGCCAACCTCACCCAGCCACTGGATCAGATTCCCCTGGTTTCTTTTTTCTGTTTCAGATGAAAGAATTTCAAGCATCTCCTGTACCGCATAGTCACTGTTCTCAAGAAAAGCGGCCTTTATCGCCCGGTGCTCCAGTCCATCCCACGAACCGAGATGCTCATTCAGAATGTAGTCAACCGCACTTCTGCCCCTTGAACCAAGCTCTTCCCTGTGGGCAAGAACCCTCTCTCTGTTCCCGGACACTCCCCACTCTGACGCCACAGTAAACAGCGAATCTAAATCAAGAGACCCCGGATCACCGATCTCCTCTATCTCATCTGCTGGGATTGGTGAAACTCCCTGCAGATCCAGACCTGCGGAATACTCTCTGTTCCATCCGGAAGAATCGGCACCTTCACCAAGGTAGAAATCGCGGTCTGCAAGATCGAGAAAAAGACCGGATCCGGAAGAGCCTCTTGCCCATCTGGCCTGGCCCTGTCCCATTCCGCGCACTGCATACAGATCCGAGCCGGAGCAATCAACAAAAACTGCAGCAGAGTTTGTGAGGGCAAGCCCCTGTCCTCCGTCAGTGGCGAAATAGTCGTCTCCTTCCATATCAAGAAGAAAACCTGTTGAAAGATCATGGGCACTGCCCTGAGCCGGGCCGTTTCGACTTACATACTGATCGTCTCCACCCAGGTCTGCGAGTATTCCTGCAGCAAGATGAATTCCGGCTCCCTGACTGTACTGTGCTGATGAATACGTGTCCTGACCACCGGCATCAAGCAGAATTCCAAGGGAATAGTAGTAGGCACTGCCCTGACCAAACACCTCAGCTCTGTATGTGTCATTGCCACTTCCAAGATCGACTAGAGTTCCGATACCACCGGCGCAGAAAGGTCGAAGACCGATACCGAATCCCTGGGACATTGCAATATTATCACGGGGAAGCAGAGGTTCATGGGCGTATGTAAATCCAGCCAGATATGTGTCATTCCCGCTGCAGTCAACAAGT
>JAOZRM010000198.1 GCA_029940175.1 Candidatus Sabulitectum sp.
ATGGTCTGTTTTCCCGGTAGATCAAGTTCTGCAATTATTTCATCAGCAAACCAGGGCTTCATGTGAAATACATGAACAGGAATATCTGTACATCCAAGTTTATTCAGCTCATCTGCCGCAAGAGAAGGACACAGGTGGTCAGAAGCCATTGCTATATCGCGTTTGGAATCAGGAAATGATACCTCAATAACAACTGCTGCCAGCTCTCCATGCCTGTTCGCTGTTTTCCATAGTTTGTCCGTTGGACCGGTGTCTCCGGAATACACCACTGTTTTCCCACCGTATCGAAAAAGGAATCCCCTGGCACCCGCAGGATGATTTACCGGTACAGACATGCATTCAACATTACCGGGAAGATCGGTCCAGACCTCATCTGCAAGAATTCTGTACTCCAGAATGGCCTTGCCTTCAATGCGAATCCTTGAGAAATCTGGCCAGAGCAATCCGTTCATGTAATGCTCTTTTACAATGTGAAGACAGGCTTCACTACCCATGACAACCAGCGGTCTGTTTCTTTGGGAAACCATTGAGTCAAGTATGAACCCAAGGTCTAAAATGTGATCAAGGTGGGCATGGGTCAGAAGAACAACATCTACCAGATCAAGTTCAGGACCAGGGATCAGTGCAGCACATCCTGCATCAATAAGAACCTGTTCACCCAGTCTCATACATACAAGCCGATTATCAATATTCTTTGAACCGCTGCTTCCGACAACTTCAATAAACAATATCTGCTCCTTTCGTAACTACTCTGGGGAGCAAAGAACTGATACCAGTAACTACTTCGTAGTTTATTGTATCCATCCACTGACCAAGCATCTCTGCCGTGATCTCTTCACTGCCACTTCTTCCAAGAAGAACAACCTCTTCCTCCAGGAAAGTTTCTTTAACATCGGTGATATCCACCATACACAGATTCATACAGACCCTTCCCAGAACAGGTGCTCTGTTCCCATCAATAAGTACCCAGCCTGTGTTACTGATAGATCTCCGGTAACCATCTGCATAGCCAACAGGAAGCACAGCTATCCTGGAATTTCTGGTTGTTCTGTACGTACCACCATAACCAATAAAGCTTCCTGCAGGAACCTCTTTGATCTGAACAATTCTTGTTTTCCACGATAGTACCGGCTTCAAGTGCGGTACTGTGCAACCAATTGACTCAGCGGAAAGTTTTGTCTCTCTGGATGGCCAGAGGCCGTAGAGGCCTATACCTGTTCTTATCATGGAAAAATTTGTCTTCTCAAAAAGAATAGCAGCTGCAGTACAGGCAGAATGTACAACCGGAGGTTTCAGCCCCTCCTCCTGAAGTGCATCAAGAACCCTCTGAAAAGTGTTCAGCTGCGTTTCCGCATATTGGTGGTTCAGCGTATCCTCTATATTCGCAAAATGGGTGTAAATGCCGTCAAAAACAACACCTGGTATCTCTGAAATTTCTCTGGCCATAATGATGGCATCATCAGGAAGAACGCCCTGCCTCCAGGTCCCGGTTTCCACCTTCATGTGAAGAAATATATTCTTTTCGGAGACTGGAAGATCTCTTATTGCCTCAAGAGTTTCGAAATTGTAAACAACGAACCTGAGATCCGCCTGCCGGGCCTCATCTATCCTGTTCAGAGGAACATGTCCAAGGAGCAGAACAGGCTTCAGAACTCCCATCTGCCTGAGCTCCAGCCCCTCATCAAGAGAGTTTACAGCAAGCCAGTCGGCTTCTGCTAAAAGAGGTACGATCTCCCTGACTCCGTGACCATAAGCATTGCTTTTCACAACTGCACAATGAAGCCCACTGAAATTATTGCTTCTTCTTATCTCGTCCAGATTGTGGTCGGGACTGTCTGCATCAAGTTCAACCCATACTAAACTACTCATGAGGTAAGAATACGCTAATAAATGACATTACGCAAGGAAGATCATCTTGAACAGTATATTCACCGTAACATGAAAGGCGGTTCCCGTGAACGATGTAAGATTTCTCCCTGTTAGCAAAATGAATCCCGAGGGATTCAGCGAACTTCTATCTCCTTTCCGCTTCACCGGGCAGGGCAGCCTCAACGATCTGACTGCAGTGAAGATACATCCAGGCGAGGAAGGCAACTCTTCCTACATTCCCGCTTCACTTGTGAGAATGATCATCAATGCTCTTGATCTTCCGGAACGAAGAACTTTTCTAACCGATACAACAGTTCTTTATGGTGGAAGAAGAATGACCGCCCCGGACTATGTCTCTCTTGCATATGACCACGGGTTCAAGATGCCGGAGCTGCCACCGTTCATTGTTGCAGACGGCCTTGCAGGTACAGATGAGTATTTGGTCCATCTTCCTTCCCACTGTGAAACAAAAATTACCAGACTGGCATCGGCTCTTTCGAGAACGGACAACGCTGTTATGGTCAGTCACTTCAAGGGTCATCTTCTCGCGGGATTCGGTGGGTCAATTAAGCACCTGGGAATGGGCTGGGCTGCCAAAGCAGGAAAGCTCTATCAGCATTCTTCAGTAATGCCCTATGTAAAAACCGATAAGTGCACGATGTGCAATGCATGTTTATCTGTCTGCGGATCAAGTGCAATAATACCTGCCACAAATTCAGTCCGAATTGATGAAGCACTGTGCACAGGTTGCGGCGAATGCATTCAGCGCTGTCCTACAGGGGCAATTCGCATAAGTTGGAATCAGGAATCGCATACCTTCATGCAACGAATGGTTGAGTACGCCCTTGCTGCAACCATGGCAACAAAAATTCCCGTATATGTTAATTTTCTGATCAATATCTCACCTGACTGTGACTGCATGAAAAATGAGGGGCCTGCAATTGTGGACGACATTGGCGTACTTGCGTCTTCTGATCCTGTGGCCATAGATCAGGCCTCTCTTGATCTTGTCACTGCTGCAGCTCCTTTCGGGGAAAATGTGGCTTCCGGTCAGGATAAGTTTCTCCATATCAGGCCGGAAAGAGACGGGAAGGAACAACTTGTAATCGGCGAGAGAATCGGTCTTGGAAGCAGAGATTACAGGCTGGTAACCATTTGACAAAAGAGAAAAAAGCTGCGCTGCTCATGACCGCAGCTGCCTTCTTCCTCTCTCTTGTTCCTCTGGCAGTTAAGCTTGTACCTGCGGACTCAGGAATACCAACAAGCGAGAAGCTTGTGGCCCGGGGACTGGTAGCGGTAATTGTAACCTTCATACTGATAAGAAAACGGGGTGAATCGCTGATCTCCGGTAAGCCGTGGCTGCTTTTTCTTAGAAGCGCCCTTGGCACAATGGGAATGGTCACTTACTTCCTGGCTCTTGAAAAACTTCCACTTGCCGATACAGTCACGGTTAATAAGCTCAGTCCATTCTTTGTTCTGCTGTTCTCCTGGATATTCCTTGGAGAAAAGCTGAAGAAAATTCAGATAATCGCCATTCTCACAGCATTTGCAGGTGTAGCTCTTGTTGCCAATCCCGTGGGAATGACTGTTTCCACAGCGATAATTCTTGCCCTTGCTTCTGCTGTATTCGCAGGTGCTGCATATACAACATTGAGAGCTCTCAGGAAGTATGATTCACCTCTGAGAGTAGTCTTCTGGTTCAGTCTTTTTTCAGTGATTGCATTCCTGCCCAAAACCATATCAGGCGGTGTAATACCCACAGGAACCACAATTCTTCCTCTACTTGGAATCGGTATCGCGGGTGTTCTCGGGCAGATCCTTATGACCACAGCCTACAGGTTTGCTCCAGGGGCTAAAGTCGCAGTGTACGGGTACTTAAGTGTTGTGTTCTCGGTTATCTGGCAGGTTTCTGTCTTTAAAGAAATACCGTCAATGATGGTTCTCTGTGGAGCAATTATGGTAATGACAGGTGGCTGGATAAACTACAAATTCAGGTAAAACCTCTGCCTGCAGAGGCTTTACCCTTATACCGTCTATCGCAGTAGAACTGCTCTGGTTGTTGAAACTGAACCGTTGTGAATGAATTGTGACAGGTAAACCCCGTCTGCAATTGCACGGTCAGGTATCCATTCCATCAATCCACTCTCTCCTGCAACTGAGCTGTGAACAACTCTTCCCGCAGAATCAAAAACAGTGAATATGGTTCCGGGCTGGCCGGTGAAAGCCATTACGCTGTTAAAAGGGTTGTTACAGATCATCACAGGTGTTACACCGCTGGGCGCAATCCCGGTAGACGAAACTGTGTAGTGGTTGAACCAGGTTGCAGGTGCAAACTGGGGGTGAAAACTCGCTCTTCCGGAAGAGTCTTCCGCTCTGATGTAGTATTCAACAAATGAGCCGTGTGGATAAGCTGGAATCTCGGCATGGTAGTTATCAGACCCTGCGGCAGTCAATGGTACCTCTGTGAAACTACCGGAATCCACCCGGTAAAAAAGGCTTGTGGAAGTAAGAGTATTTGCAGGATTCGGTTGAATGAAGGCACTGACTGTAACCGGGTAACCTGACTGCAGGGTATCCACCGGAGTATGGAGCAGTTGAAGCATGTATCTGTCCATTACATTTCTACTTCTGCAATGCAGTGCGTCTGTGTTTTGAAACTCAGAGTAATAGAATGGAGTAATGGTATAACCAGGCAATGCTTCTGTGAATGCTGCCGCTGCCGGAGTGTCATTTCCTGTATTCCATACCGGCATGTAGTAGGTATCATTGTGAAGAAGACCATTTACATAACCTTCTGTTCCGCTGGAAAACACCCTGTAAACATCCCAGGGAGTACCATAGGGAGAGAGACTTCCGGCGATCAGATCCGCAGTGGCTTCTAAAGCAGCATAATCTCCGTGGGAAGGAGGAACCTGCAATACCATTATCCTGTCAGGACTCAGCATCTTGCTCCAGCAGTCAATATGGTCAATGTAACTGGCCTGAGGATCGGCAAATGTTGTGTAATCAGTAATCCCGAGATACTCCTCCATTTGATCATCCACCCACGAATCAGAGTGAGGATCCTCAACGTACACAAGATCAGTAGACATGGCCTCGCCAAGACCACCGGACATGTAGTTTCCACCTGTATGGATAAGATCTGAAACGTAGACAGGAATACTCCACTGATCCCCGATTACCTGTGGAATAAGGTCGTCATCCGGTCTCGGTCTGTTGTAATCGTAATCGAAAATACCCTGAGTACCATCTGCCAGTACGATGAACCATGGACCATAATCCCTGATCCAGATTGAGTTGGTCGGGCCAAGAATAAAATCAGTATTACTCATGTTCACCCCTGCCGAGGACAATGCAGATGAAGCAGACCCCTGCTGGGAAGATGAACAGATCACCCATAACTCGCTGTTGTTTGAAACATCCACAAGGAAATCATACGGCACACCCAGAGGCCACCTGACCATTACACCGGTTGCCGGCTCAAACTCCCCGGGATTTCTTACACCGGCTGGGGGAGGAGAAGTGGCATCCTGATACGTACCGATCTCTGATACTC
>JAOZRM010000371.1 GCA_029940175.1 Candidatus Sabulitectum sp.
TCAATATTCCGTCGGCATTTACTCTGTACATACCGTGTACGGAGTTCTCTGTAACAAGCCTGTACATCCTCTCACTGTCATAAAGTTTCATCTCAACCGCTTTGCGTTCTGTAACATCTTCAACAAAACCAATAGACCGGTTGATGTTTCCTGATGAGTCTCTGTGATGTTCGCATTGCTCATGAACAATACGGATCTCACCACTTTCCCGTCGAATAATTCGATGCTCAACATCGTAAGAATCACGATCATCCCGGACGGAACCGGTGTAAGCCTCATTAACAAGATCTCTGTCTTCAGGATGGATAAATTCAAGAAAATCTTCGTAGGTTGCTTTGAATGCCTGGGGCTCTTCTCCAAAAATACGATAAACCTCATCGGACCAGATAAGATCACCTGTGATCAGATCATGTTCCCAGCTTCCGATGTGGGCAAGTGACTGTGAGCTGTTCATCATGGCGATGTTATCTTCAAGAATCTGATCGGAAAGCACTTTTTCAGTTACGTCTCTGGAAAAAAGGCAGAAACCCACCATGTCGCCATCATCGTTAAGAATGCTTGAGACCCTGGAATTCAGATGACGAGGGCCGTTATCGGTTTCCTGCACAAGTGAGTATTTGTACTCACCTGTCTGTCGAACAATATCAATTGCCCGCTCAAGCCTGTCGGGAGATACGTTCTCCTTCATGTGTATTTCCATGACCGTTTTACCGATGACCTCTTCGGCAGTGTATCCAAAGATGTGTTCTGCCATTGGGTTGTAGTAAGTGATTCTTAAGTCCATATCCGTTGTAGCAATTGCAACATCAGTAGCAGTTCTCAAGATATTGTCCAGCATCATTAATTTATAGGCAAGCGCTTCTGCAGCCTTCTTTGAATCTGTAATCTCCACCTGATTCAGATGATTTTGATCGGATGGTTCTTTCTTGTCTGAATTTGGGTTGCCAGCTGTCTGAAGTTTGTTGATGCGGTCACGAAGTTGTTCTATCTCCTGAATAAGCTGAGCTTTTGTCTTCAGATTATCTTTCACAAGCGCCCCTCCCAAAGCGCAGGCACGCAGCAATTGATGATTGCCCGCAAATTAAATCATGAGTCATAAACTAACAGCCCACCGGAATCAATAAGTACCGGAAAAGATGATACTAAGGACACTCCAGTCATGTCAATAAGGACAGATTTTCTGTACCTTTTTTCGAAATACACAGACATGCTGATCTACCCCGCATTAACCCTTCATGCCTGATTAAATTGCCTTGGAAAATGCAACAACCATTTTATTCTAGCGAATCACAGGAAATTGGAGCAAAAACTCTTCTAGATCTTACTGTAAACTGAAAGCCTGCCTCTTTGCTCACAACGGAGAATACCCTGCTTGACCAGTCGGCGAAGAGTGTTCTTCACGTTGAGATCACCAAATCGTCTGAATTTACCAAGTATTTTGGATTCTGAGCGTGGCAGATGACAGTAATCAACGATCTCGGATGATATGATCCCAGCCCCGGAC
>JAOZRM010000199.1 GCA_029940175.1 Candidatus Sabulitectum sp.
TCATCCGTGACAAATTCTACTGGATCCTCTATGGTTACAATGTTGTTCTGCTCAGATGAAATGGTAATAAGGCTGGAATAAAGAGTTGTTGTCTTACCACTGCCGGTTGGACCTGTAACAAGAACCAGTCCATTGGGTGAATTGATCATATCCTTGAATATGTCCATATCCCGTTTATCAAAACCAAGAACCGAAAGATCCTGCATCAGTATTGCTGGATCAAGGATTCGGAGAACTATCTTCTCTCCGAAGGCTACTGGTACAGTAGAGCATCTGATCTCAACAGGTTTCCCCTCGAAATGAGTTCTGATCCTTCCGTCCTGCGGACGTCTCTTCTCTGCTATGTTCAGCCCGGAAATCATTTTGATCCTGCTTGTAATGGCAAAATGAAGTTTCTTGGGAAGTCTGTACACCAGATGCAGAATTCCATCAATTCTGAACCTGACAACAGTGTTTTCCCGATGGGGTTCAATATGAATGTCGCTTGCTCTTTCTTCAAATGCATGCTGGAACAGATGATTCACAGCATTGATAACCGGCTTGTCAGTTGGTTCTATGGATCTGTCTGCAGTGCTGTCCACAAACCGCTCAAGGTTGCCTATATCAACAATTTCATCACCGGAAAGTTCTTTTGTCGCAGCGAGAATCGAGCTGTGAAGACCATAGAATTGTCTGATAACCTTGTCTATTGCCCTGGGACGACTAAGGTAAATAACGATCTCTTTGCCGAACATGTTCGCCATGTCGTCGATCTGCACTGGTGAGGGAAGAGAACTCACCGCCAGGAAGAGTCTGTTTCCATCTTCCTTGAAGGCAACGATACCTTTGGCCTGAGCATAGGCTCCCGGAAGACACTCTGTGACAACCTGGTAATCAAGTTCAAGAGGGTCAAGATCGGTGTAAGGTACTCCTGCAAGCTCTGCCAGATGCATGTACAGTTTTTCTTCGCCTATGATACCACTGGAAACAAGAAGGTTCAGTGTATCTTCACTTGAATTTTCAGATAATCTCTGAAATCTTTTTAAAACTGATTCAGAAATCAGACCATCCCTGAAAAGTGTATCTGGCACTGCTTCCGGGCTAACTTTTCTCATCAATGGATCTCCTCAATAATAAGAGGGTCTGATGGTGCATCCCATTTGAAACTGCTGCTTATGGCCCTGACTGCCTCTTCTGCTGAATCACGGTCAACGGCATGTACCCTGCCCAGAAGCTGACCATCCTCAATAGGCGATCCGCACAACACTTCCTGCTCCCAGCCTACAAAAGGGTTGACTGAGTCCTCAACCCGGTATCTTCCTCCACCCAGCTTCCGCACAGACACGCCTACTGCAAGTGCATCCGGCCCACACCAGTATCCGGTTCTATCTGCACGCACATCCCTGATAACAGGAGCCTGGGGCAGTGCTTCAAAAGCAGCAATGTCCCCACCCTGAGCTTCAACCATCTTCACAAATACATCCATAGCCTTTCCGTTAGCGAGGTTTTTTCTGCAGAGATCTTCTCCATTGTCTATTCCCGCATGAAAAGCCATTCTTGCAACAAGTGATATGGTTAGTTCAGTGGAATCGGCAGGGCCTGTATTCCTGAGAATATCAAGAGATTCCTGTACCTCCAGGGTGTTGCCCGCTGAAAGTCCTGTTGGATGATTCATTGATGTTATGAGAGCGCTGGCTTTTTTTCCAGACATTTTTGAGATCTGCACCAGAGTTTCTGCCAGTTCACGGGCATCATCAAGATTTTTCATGAATGCTCCGGAACCGCATTTCACATCGAAAACCAGTATGTCCGGGTTCTCTGCAAGTTTTTTTGAAAGAATGCTGGCGCATATCAAAGGAATAGATGTTACTGTGGAAGTGGCATCCCTGAGTGAATACAATACCCTGTCCGCAGGGGCAAGTTCATCGGTTTGACCAATCATGCATACACCGAGTTCAGCAACCTGCGCTTTAAACTGGTCAAGAGTAAGGTTGACCCTGAACCCCGGAATAGATTCAAGCTTATCAAGAGTTCCACCTGTATGTCCCAGCCCTCTGCCACTTATCATGGGAACTCTGATTCCAATTGATGCTGCAAGGGGTGCCAGAATGAGAGACAGCTTGTCTCCCACACCACCAGTACTGTGTTTATCTGCAAGGGGACTAAGCGATTTGTCCCACTTCACAACTGTTCCGCTGTCACGCATTGCCATTGTAAGAGCCAGTGTTTCATCCTTGTCAAGGCCATTGATGTAAGCGGCCATGAGAAATGCACCGGCATGATAATGAGTAACCGAACCATCGGCGATGCCTGAAGCGAATTTGTACAGATCGTCCCGGGAAAGAGATTCCGAGTCTCTCTTTGCTCTGAGTATATCAGTGATCATAACCACGTGAAAAAGTCCAGTATCTTAAAGTATTCAAGAGCACCAAAGGAAACTACTGCAATTAACAATGTCCATAATATCCAGAAGATCACACCCTTTCCAGGAGATTTCAAGCTTTCTAGAAATTCCCCGACGGAAATGGTCTCTTCTGAAATTGAAGGATGTTTGATCTCATCGTAGGTGAAAATCATTTTTTTCTTCAACAGGGATCTCAGCTTTGCAACTGACTCTATTGTCATTTCTGAATTACCGGACACAACGGTATATGGCACTTCTTCAGTTTCATCTGCAGTAGATTCATTTACGGTAACTTCCGTGATCTCACTGAAAGATTGTCCTTGAAGGGAGGCATCCTCTTTTTCTTCTGGGTGGTCTTCTGAAACAACAGGTTCATCCTCAAAAACAATTCTGTTTGGTCGCCGTACAGGCATCTCTGGAAGAGGCTCCTCCTCAATTCTGCCATGTGCAGCAAGTGGCCAGTCTTCAAGATCAAAAAGCCCGCAGCTGACTATGGGTTGCCACTTTTTTCCCTCGAGAGAAATCTCGGTCTCCACTGGAACTCTGGAATGCTTGATCCATTCTCTAATGGTATCTGTATCATTTGCTGTGTAAACACGGCCATCAATCCGAAGGACAGGAAGATCCGGTTTCTCAACAACCTGACTTCTCAGATTCAAGGCAAGAGCAGGAAGAGCTGTTGCCATAACCCCTCCTGG
Organism: Candidatus Sabulitectum sp.; assembly: GCA_029940175.1. Lineage (GTDB taxonomy): Bacteria > Fermentibacterota > Fermentibacteria > Fermentibacterales > JCC-6 > Sabulitectum. The sequence goes on from JAOZRM010000199.1 coordinate 3,082, forward strand.
AGGAGTTCTGGGGCCTTCAACAATGGCATCTTCGGTTATCCGCCCCTGTTCCGCCCATTTAACAATAGTCTCGAACCTGTGTGCCTTGAAAACTCCTGTTTTCATGGATACAATCCACTGGCTGTCCGGGTTCAGGATCGCTGCAAATTCCGGTTCGCTCAACACAGAAAGCCACTGGTCAGAACCTGCTTCTCTGAAACTGTCCTCGGCAGTAACCCTTGATTCCAGAACCCAACTCTTCAGTTCACTGAAACTGGAGGTCCTGTGAATATTGCCGGAATGTTTCAGCTCGTATGCACCGCTTTCATCAACGGACATAGCCACCCTCCTGTTAATCATTTTTCCACATTCTCAACAAAAGCACCAATTATTTTTAATAGCTTGCTGAAGAACTTTTGTCAACTCTAAAAAACAGACACAATACCATCGAATATAAGGGTATCTGCAATCGCCTCGGAAACAACAGCACCATCGAGCCATCCCCTGTTACCACATATTGTTATAAGTCTCTCCACATAAGCATTCCAGTGAGATGGCAACACTCCCTGTACTGCATATCTGTGATAAAGTCTGGGTCCTGGTAAAATAGACACCAGAAATGCCATCTCTCTCACAGAAAGTTCAGAAGCATTCTCGTTAAAATAATACAGTGCTGCTGAGTCAAAACCGAATACCCCGGGACCCAGTTCAACAATGTTCGCATATACTTCCAGAATTCTATCCTTGGACAGCCACCGCTCAAGTCTCCAGGTAAGAAATACCTCCTGAAGCTTTCTTGAAAGAGTTTTTTCTCTACCAAGAAACAAGTTCTTTGCAAGTTGCATGGAAATGGTGGATCCTCCCCTGACAAAACGCCCCTGGGCCATATTAGCCCTTATGGAGTTCCTGATATGGTATTCGCTGAAACCGCTATGCCTTCTGAAGGAAGCATCTTCCGCACATCGCAACAACGGTTCAAAACAGAATGGGAGGGAATCAAAAAACAGAAAATCCGGATTCGTCAATGTATCCAGTCCGATTCGAGCAGTGTTTCCCCATGAGTCACGCATAAAGCAGTCTGCGCCGGTTTGATCCCGTATTCTTCCAAAAGTGATCGGGCTGTAGCCAACCGTGAGCCGGGAAGCGTCAATGTCCAGGAAGATATCACAACTGTCCGGGTAATCCCAGTCCAGATTAAGCTCTGTGTGGACAGATAACTCTCCACCCAGGGTAAGTCCCCTCAAACCTCCAAGAAGCTCCTCGGGTACAGATTCAGTAATAGCCTCTCCTGCAAGAGCTCGATTGGATAACTCCATGGTGAGCGTTCTGCGTTCTCCCCAGGAATAAGCAAGGTTGAAGGCCAGACTCAATTCGCGGGAATCAACCGAACCGGAGTCAATAACAAGGATCCCCGTGTCAATAAGAACAAAACCACTGCAGGATAAAGCTGCATCAGTGGAAAATGTGTCTGGAGCAATTGCAGCACTCCAGATAGATAAGCTGTCAAATCGTAGATCGGTTGAGAAAAAGATCGTGTCATTTCCAGGAAAACTTACAGATAGCGAGCCTGAGGGTACAGCTGTCATTATTGCTCCTGAAGAAATACTGTCCAGAAAGAGCATTGCTGGTTCTGCTATCTGAGAAAAGTCCATGCTTAGACAAGCAGAAGGATTTCCACTCTGAAGCCTGTATTCAAAAGCCGCGGAAGCAGATCTTCCGTCAAGTTCTGTGATGAAACCGGATACATCAGGTATCGGATGAAGAATGCCGGAGCACCAGCCTGAAACACTGTGCCCTCTGGCAATAGCTGGAAGTACATCATCAATCTCTATTCCCGGAAAACCTGAACAATTGTTGAATACGAAGTAGACACTGTCACCGGCTCGATTAAAAAAACTCTCCCCCCACCCACCACGGGCATATCCTCTGTCGAGACCGTTTTCTCTGGTTCCGTAAAACTCCGTACCGTATAGAGGAATAGAGCCTGCAGCAATGGATACGACAGGCAGATGAAGATGGTGAGGAATTGAACCATCAATTGATCTGTCGCGAGAGATGTCAGGTTGAACCACCACACCCTGAAGAACAACATGGAGCGGAATCGGATGAAAAAGATCTCCCCCCAGAAGAACCGAGAGTTCTCTACAGGAGATCCCGATACCAGGCATTTGAAGATTCTTGATCACAAGTGAATTAAATCCATACCTGATACCGTCGAAAGTGCATTCCTCATCAAATTCAAGGAGATGATTTCTCGCTGTGATCCACACAAAAGTGTGTACAAGAAGCAGCAAAATTGCA
>JAOZRM010000200.1 GCA_029940175.1 Candidatus Sabulitectum sp.
ACCTCCGACCTAGTGGTTAACAGCCACCCGCTCTGCCAACTGAGCTATCGAGGCACTGCGCCGAGGCGGTAATATCGGAATCCCGTTCAGGTTTGTCAATAGAAAACCCGGAGTTTGAACTCCGGGTTTTCAACAGAACAGATAACAGCTAGATCTTAACCATGTCCAGGATAGCGGTTGCTCCCTGATCATCTCTTACAACAAACACATAGTTTCCAGCAGGAGCTGATGAATTCCATGTCCAGGATCCCTGGAAATTATCAGTTTCAATCTGACGACCATGCATGTCAAAGATAGCTATTGAGGCATTAACCCCTGGCGCCTGAATTGTAACAGCACCGCTGAATGGGTTTGCGGATGGCACAACATTCAGTCCCTGAATGCTGCTACCTTCTTCAATGCCCTCCGTGAGGTCAATCTGGTAGATCTTGTCGGCATCAATGTCACTGACCCAGAGATATCCGCTTGGATCAAGAGCCATTCCTCTTGCATTTGTGACCAGGTCTGTACCAATGTAATCTACCATAGTGTTATTTGTGTCATAGCACTTGATAGTAAGACTTGTGTTTTCAGAAGCTACCCAGACAAGACTGTCTGCTGCATTCATTGCAATGTCGCATGTCATGGCGAAGCCCAGCAGGTAGGTAAAGTCTTTTCTTGTTGTAACTCCGGGAAGGGTGTAGTAGTAAACTCTATTCTGATTTCTTGAACCGAGGAAAACGTAGTTGCCGCTTGCGCTAAGTCCCGTCACCGACGAGACAGGGTTTCCTCAACCACCGCACATATCCACCATACCGAGATAATCACCGGATGGGGAATACTTGAAAACGTAACCACTAGTGCCATACCAGCCACCGCAGAGAACCATGTTGTTGGTTTCAGAGTAAGCCAGACCGGTTGGTACAATTGTTGTTACATGACTAAAATAGAAACTGCTGATAACAGCACCAGTTTCAGGATTGATCTCATACACATAATCAGTTAAAGCATCCATAGCCCAGAGCGATCCGTTACCCCATGCAAGACCTGATATGTTGGTATCAGGGGCATCTAGAGTTGTAATGATTGCCTTGGCTGATGCTGCAACTGCCATAATAAGAAGCAGAAAAAGAATCTTGCGCACAGCGCACCTCCTTAGAGTTGTTTGTAGTTACATCCATATGGAACATACTATGTTTCCTGAAACGCTGCAATAGAAGGATGCACCATTTCAGGAACCTTCTAAAGAACCCGGAGAATGGGGAATAGTTTCATACTGTGGTTTCTTTGCATTTTCTGTTGATAAAGAATCAGATAATCGGGTGCTGAATATCCGGTTGTATTTCTGTTTGGATTATCAGTCATCCCCGACATCAATAATCAGAGTAATTGGCCAGTTCTTTCCAGTGCAGTAAAGAAATCCATCTCCAGTGGAGGCAACCCCATTAAGCACTCCAGTTGTTACAGGAGCCACATTACCAAGGTTAATAAACCTTTCAACGTGGCCATCCTCAGGATTGATGAACAGTATCCTACTGGTGCGCCACTGGTTGGCCAGTATCTGGCCGTTGAAGTATTCCAGTTCATTAAGGAAGAATTGGGGCACGCCGTTTAGGGTGACGGATATTGAGTCACTTACAGAGAAATCACCTGGATCTCTGAACCTGAGGATTGCAGTACCATCACTCTGAACCAGATATTCACCAGTGTAGCAGATTCCCCAGCCTTCTGTATTCAGATAGAATTCACCTTCGATCTCCATGGTCCATGGATTTAAAACGAATGCAATGTTTTCGCGCCAGGTGAGGAGACATACAGTTGAATCATCCAGAAAGGTAAAGCCTTCAGCAAAGACAGATTCAGGGAGTCGGAGTAAACCCAGAATTTCACCTGTTTCAAGGTCAGTCTTTCTGAAAGTGGACTGGCCGTAAATGCCGGTACTCTCCCATAGATAACCTGATCGTATTTCCAGTCCCTGAGTAAAAGCGCCCGGGTCATGAGGAATCATCCCCATAACACCGGGCGCAGACATAAGCAGAGAAAGAAGAGAGAGAACTACTGTCTTCCTCCGGAGGATGTGCCGCCGCTTGTATTTGAACGACCACCAGTATCTGTAGAGGATCTTCCTGAATCTGAAGATCCTGATCTGTCCGACGATTCGCCGCCTCTGGAAGAAGGCTGGGTAGTTCCTGCGTTGGTGTACCTCTCGGTGAATCTGGCTGTTCTTACAGCGATTTCATCTGCTGTCGGTGAGGAAAGAGAACTTGATTCTATCTCACTCAGAACCCACTGCACTCTGTCTGAAGGTGCAGGGTGAGTCTGCCAGAAACCCGGGCCAGTTGTACTTGTGATGCCATCCATGCGGGTGAGTACTGTTGCAAGTGCCATTGGATCGAAACCTGCTCTGGCCAGAATGTGAACAGCAAGACTGTCTGCCTGTTGTTCCGAGTCACGGCTGTAGCCTCGTGTGACAAGATTCATTGTGATATCATCAACCACATCGCCGTAGTTGTCAGAGAGTTCCTGTACGTCGTCACTGCCAAGATGCTGTGCACCTTCATGGCCAAGAGTAGTCCAGGCTGATGTAAGCTTGGCTTTTTCCACAGACTGGATCCCATGGCTTAAAGCAATGTGAGCTGCCTCATGAGCCAGTATTGCCGCAAGTTCATCCTCGTTCTGTGCAAGGTCACAGAGACCTTTGTTAAGCAGTACAATGCCACCGGGGCATGATAGAGCATTGATTCCCTGGTCGTCCAGGATCATGAAGTGCCAGCCGCCATAGGTGAATGGCATGGGAGAAAAGCCTGCTACTGCAGCTCCCACTTCATTTACATAGGTAACTGCATCCCAGTTCATCATAGGAGTGGATGTTGCAAGAATATTGGCTGCAACAGCTCGTCCGATGTAATACTCTTCAGTTGCTGTTATCTCACGGTTAGCTTCATCAAATGCCTGGTAGACAGTAACAGCACTGGCAACCTCATCACTTTCAACTATGTCTACTATATCACCAAGGCCGAAGGCGATCATTGCAATAATAAGTATTGACGTCATTGTGAGCCTCCTTCAATAAGAAGACCTTCAACCAGAAATACCTCTAGATCTGCCGGCTCCACAGTAATGTTCTCTATGGCATCCACTTCATCCCATGGAAGATCTTTGCCTGAGGCATATGTACTTTCCACGTCACTGTTAAAACCTCGTCCTGCCAGCATGATCATGTCGCTGTCATCGGTACCCTGAGAACCCTGTGAAAGAACCGCTCCAGTTAAAGCAGTTGTGTGGGCCCAGCCCTCAATTCCATTACTGGCTTCAATACTGAACCAGTCTCCCTGCTCACCGGTAACATCCACAACCGAACCGAAAACAAGTTCTCCAACCGGCTGGGCATAGAAAACGGGAGTGGGGAAGATGTACTGTTCCCGGATCATGACCGTAGCAGTACCACCCACTTCAATCGGTGTATCCTCTGCGATTGCGCTTCCTGCAAGTAGTGCAAGAGCCACAATAAGCATAATTAAAACCTTCATATTCCCTCCTGTCAATATGATTTACTTTTCATCAGAATCTGTGTAAATATATGTAAAGAATTTACTTTGATGTAAGAACCCACGTTCCTTCCCATTCAGCAGGCGTTCCTTTCTGCATGAACTGATCGCATCTTGATGCCATGGTTTTGGAAGGTCCATCCTCGTCAATTTCCAGGAACAGCTTCATTGCCAGTTGGAAGTCACCGCTTCTGTATAGTTTCAGGGCTTTGCTGTATTTCTCTGCGAATACCGGCATTTGTAGAACAGGTTCCCATATTGTGACTGGTGTTTTCTGACCCATGACCATCACTGTGTCTATCTCCCTGCATTTTATGCTTTCCGGAAGAAACTCATGTGTGGCATTTGAGATCAGAATAGGAGTGCTATAGACCTTGTTGACCCCTTCAAGGCGACTGGCCAGGTTGACATCCGTACCCATCATAGTGTAATCGAATCTCTTGTCGCTGCCCATATTTCCAACAACCATGGAACCGCTTGCCAGACCCATTCTGGTGTGAAGAGAGGGGAAATTGATCTCCTCGAGACGCCTGTTAAGATCAGCATGAACCCTTTGACATTCCAGAGCAGAGGTCACTGCCCGAAGTGCATGGTCTTCATATTCCACAGGGGCTCCCCAGAAAGCAATAATTGCATCCCCCTCAAACTTGTCCACAGTACCGCCTGATTCCAGAATGATATCCGTCATTTCTGTAAGGTAGATGTTAAGCAGTTTAACAAGATCCTGGGGATCAAGTTTCTCACTTATCGTTGTGAATCCCGCAATGTCGCTGAAAAATGCAGTCATCACTTTTTTCTCCCCACCAAGTTTCAGCATCTCAGGATTCTTTGCAACCAGAGATACAATGGCAGGGGAAAGGTATTGAGAGAAAGCAGCTTTCAGGAATTTCTTGTCTTTGGTTGCGTACTGGTAAGCAACTACTGATCCACCAAGCAAAGTGAGAAGACCTGCAGACAAGGGTGGAACAGCCGGCAGCCAAATGTCAGAACTTTGAAAAAAATACAGGCAACCTGCTGCATATGCGAGAATAGCGAATAAACCGGCAAGTGAGGCAGGGATAACTCTCTTGATAAACACAAGAGCCCATGCAACAGCAAGGCTGAAAAAAAGTGTCAGAAAAAGGGTAGTGATCATTCCCCGGGTGACCACATGCCTGCCGGTTAGAATGTTGTCAAGGGAGTTGGCGATAACTTCTACACCGGGACATCGTGCAGAATACGGCATTGGTTTTAGATCCATCAGGTCTGAAGCTGTGTAACCGATCAATACAATTTTACCTGCAAGAGATGAAGGTTCAAGAGATGTTGTATCTCCTGTCATGGCAGAAAACACATCAGCTACACTGATAGTTCTGTAGCTGCCCGATGGACCTGCAAATCGAACCTGCATTTCGTAATCATCAGTAAGGGGGATCTCAGAGCTGTTCCAGAGCAGGGCATTGTTCCGCAGGGAAACATCATGATCGTTCCTGAAGAGCATTGCAATTGCAAGTGCAGGTGACGGAACTGCACCGGTTTCAGCCGGAAAAAACACCGGGGTCTGTCTGAACATTCCATCCGGGTCAGGAAATGCATACGGTGAGGAAAGGAAGGTCGCACCTGCTGCAATGTCAGCGACTGGAGGTGAAGCAAACCTGAATGGAGTTGCGCAATCCAGAGGAACCTGAAGATCAATGAGTGCGTTTTCCGGTATGGGCTGACCCTCTTCCCGGCCCAGTCCTGTGATAAATACAGTGTTTCCGCCACCGGCAGCCACACCGAACAGGCTATCTTCACTCGCGGAAAAAGTTGAACTTGTAGAGAATGTGATATCGAAATAA
>JAOZRM010000372.1 GCA_029940175.1 Candidatus Sabulitectum sp.
AGGCTGAGGACAAACAGAGTATCGCCCTTCCACATTACATCAAACGGGCACTGAACCGGAATGTTACTGAGGAACTGGCCCGAATAGTTCAAAAGAGTAACTCTGCTGTTTCCCATGTCGCATACAGCTATTCTGGAAGGACCGGCTGCAATTTCACTGATACCGTTGAAATGCCCTGGTCCCTCGCCCTGCTCCCCTGCTTTCCAGATCTGCCTGCCGGATGTAAGAGAGACTGCGGCAAGTGACTGATCTGCAGGGTCGCTTACAAATAGAGTATCACCCTTGAAGTCGAACCCCTCCACATTAAAGAAAGGCGGCATTTCCTGCCCACCGTAAACAACGGATTCCTCCAGAATGAACCTGTGGCTGCCATCTTCCCAGAGCCCGTCACCGCTTTCCTCCGCCCAGTCAATCCACCTGGTTACTGAATCCGGCATAGTGGGAAGTTCTTCGACTGCTTCAATCACAGATACTTCTTCTACCGGGTCTTCGCCGCAGCCGGGAATAAGAGCAGCAGATAAGAGTGTTACTGCGATGAGTTCTGTAAAGTGTTTCATTTCATCTTCCTGTCTATGGTATGTGGGTGTATTGGTTTTTACATCTGTGTGAATGCCAGTCCCCAAAGTGCAGCTATCAGAGCTGTTGGTATCACCAATCTTTGCAGCATTATCTGACTTCTAATCTTGCCGGAGGCACAGTCCCATGATTTGTAGAGCGGTATCAGAATGCACAGAGATGCTACGGAAGGAAGAAGAATTACGGTATTTATCGATGCCAGGATTAGCAGTTGATTCCTCTGGTGCATCAGTACATTTTCAAACAGCCTTATAGCAAGCACTGGCCCGGGGAAAAGCGGGTAAAGTACCAGCAGAAGAAGTGCAGTTACAAGGACAGGATTCTTTCTGTCTGATATTCCAAGAAGAAACCCCGACAGCATTATCATCAAAGAGAAAGTTGAAACTATAAGAAGTTCCTGGATGATGAGTCCTATGCGAAAGAAGGCATTAGTGCTTGAAATCTGCGCAGGAGGAAACCCGACAAAACAGAAGTATACGAAAATGAAGATCCAGATCGCACCCAGTCTTGGTAGAATTTTTATCGAAAGAAGTTTCCATCTTGAGAATGGGAGAGATTTCAGGTATTCAGAAGCATTGTCTGAGTCTTCACTGGAAAACATATGGTATGCCAGGGTGAGTGTCAGCATCAGAAGTGAGAGCACAATTCCCGCTTCTGCATAGTGCGAAAATGGCTGGTTATCGGCAAGCCTCATACTGTTGATCCAGAACACTGCTGGAATAACCAGCAGAAAACTTAGAACCAGAGCAGTTTGCTTCAGGGTGTCAGTAATTTCTTTCTTCCACATTTCTGTGCTCCTTTCTACTGCGACTGGTAGGTGCTGCCCATGAGCATCGTGAGAATGTCTGAGAGTTTCATCTGCTCACCTTCTCCTGGCAGAACAAGGTGTTCAGTTCTTCCTGTATAGC
>JAOZRM010000373.1 GCA_029940175.1 Candidatus Sabulitectum sp.
TCATTGCAGCAATGCTTACTGCCAAGTTTGCGCCTGTAACTGTTGATCTTGCACTTTCCAATGGCGTCGGTATGAATGCAGCCGCAGACAACGACGTAAACAAGCAGTTCACTGCCAGACTTACTGTAGATCCCATGGAATGGCTTACACTTGGTGGATCTGTTGCCATGGTCGGTAATCCTGACTATACGATCGTAGAGGCAGGGGACACCACTGAAGTTGATGCTTTCAGCAGCAACGCTATGGACTTCTTTGCAGTTGCCAACTACCCAGTTTCCCCTGAGGGCACACTCCGTTTCGTCGGCGAGTACATGATGCTCGGGTACAACCAGGAAGTTGCTGATTCAGTATCAACCACCGCTGGAGCACGCATGAGCCTTATGGCTGGTTACGACATGGACCTTGACGGAGATGTTTTCGTCAGGATCATGCCTGCTGTTCGCTACGACACAGTTAGCCCATGGAGTACAGGTGATGATGATCCAGAGAACGATTTCTCCCGGATCGATTTCTGCTTAAACGTCGGTCTGTTCAGCAAAAAGAACACAATGCAGATCGGTGTCCGTAACTACGGATTCCAGGCCGAAGATGCTGATGGTCACACAGACATCTATACCAATTGGAGAATAAACTTCTAAAGAAGTTTTTTCAATAGAAAACCGGCTCTCTTCGGAGGGTCGGTTTTTTTGTGCTCCTGTTTCCCTGTGTTCTTTTTGTTTGTATAATGTGCTTGTCTATCTGTAGAACAATTATTTACAGGGGAGGAATGATATGCAGGAAGAGAACATGGCTCCAGAAGCTGAAGTTTCCGAGACCCCGGAGATTCCAGGTGTACCCGAGGTACCTGAAACCGAAGAACCACCGGAGGAAGAATCCACTGCTCTTACCCACGACAGGGAACTCTCCTGTCAGAACTGCGGAGCTCCGCTTGCTTACATGGAGGGGGAGAATGTTATAACCTGTCCTTACTGTGGATCAACCACAATGCTTGCAGGTTACGATAACATCGTCAAAATTGATGGTCACTCCATGCTTCCAATGGAAGTGAATGAGAACGATGCCATCAGTGCTCTGATAACCTGGCTTTCAAAGGGATTCCACAGGTCAAAGAGCTATGTCGGTCAGGCTAAGATCGGATCTGTAAAGGGGCTTATGCTACCCTACTGGATTGTTAAGAGCACCGCCTCGACCTCATGGCACGGAAAAAAGAAAAGATCGAGAACTACAGGAACCGGAGACAAAAAGAAAACAGAGACCTGGTACGAGCCTGTTAGCGGTCGCTTCAGTGAAGACTTCACCTGGCCGGAGTATGCCCGTGAGAATCCCGATGAATTCTGGGGTATCGGAAATATTCAACCGGGTAAGAAATCTGTTTTCCCGGACTGGGGCAAATTCTGGCTCAGATTTGGTGGCAGCAAGGAAAGTTCCAACAGAGACATGCTGGCCGGGCAGATACCTTTCGACATAGAAGCGGTGAAAAGTG
>JAOZRM010000035.1 GCA_029940175.1 Candidatus Sabulitectum sp.
TACCGGTAATCAGTGGTTTATGACAAACTATGACCCAAGCTTCTTCGCCGTTTTTGCTGAAGATGGAACATGGCTTCGCAATATTGATGGTCCTGCCGGATGGGGTAAAGTGTTCGGTGTTGGCGCTGGTCACGACATGATGTATCTCGGTAATGGTAATGATGAACTTGCCTGGGGTTCCTACACAGGTACTGAGACAACCATCACTTGGACTACAATGGCTTATTCCGCAGTTTATGGACTTAAAGTATACGGTGATTATCTCTTCGTAGCCTGCGGTACTGCCGGGGCAGACAATGTGTTCATTCACGATATCGCTGCAGACGGAACACCAGGTGCTTCCCCAATCTGGTCATGCAATTTCGTAGAGAGTGCCACTGGAGAGGTTAACGGCGGTATTGATTACGACGGAACAAATCTGTGGCTTTATCCTCAGAATGATTTCCTCTACAAGCTTACCATCGATTTTTCCGGTGGAGGAGCTCTTGAGCAGAACACCTGGGCTGCAGTAAAGTCCTCTTTCTAAAGAGCTAATAAATAGAAAAAGGCGGAGCCGGCTGGCTCCGCCTTTTTCTATGGTTCCCATTTCTATACCAATATCAGAACTCTATCCTTTAACAGCGATCCAGATTGTTCTCAGAAGGCTTTTGGGGTCCATGAGGATGTTAGAGTAGGCCTGATTAGCCAGCGGACAGGCACATTCCCCTGCCTTTATGCTTCTTCTTATCTCTGCTGCTTCTTTTGAATCCCATACTTCAAGGAAATCAGAGCTTTCATCAACCTTACCCATCTGACCGTTATAAGCAAGAACAGCACATGGCCATATTCCACCGTCGGAATTGATATGCACATTCAGAATTCCTGCATAACAGGGGATAACCTGCCTGTTCTCCCTGAGAATGTCTGCTGCAAGATCATAGTAAACCAGGCGCATTGCTGTTGTAATTCTTGAAAGAAGCTTCATGCCTTTCATGGTGGCTCTTACATTTTCCTTGAAGGTGAGCATTATTCTTCTGTAGCTGTCTTCGTCAGGTGTAATACCGCTGCCGAGATTGAAGAACTCTTCTCTCTCTTCAGCAACTTCATTGATGTATGTGTTTACTCCAAGAGTGCCTGCATAAGATATAATTGCCTCCAGGCTGTCCTGATTGAATCTGGAAACAACTGTGCCCACGCCCACATGGAGATATTCATATTCGTTTCTAAGAACCTTGAGTCTTTCCAGGGTGTCCAGAAGCTTTTCGAAATTACCCGGGATCCCGCGTATTTCATCATGCTGCTCTCCAATGCCGTCAAAGGAGGGCTTGATGGTAAGAACGGTTCCCGGAGCCTCTTCGTGTATCACCTCAAGTATTTTCCTGGTGGTTTCCTCTATTCGCTCCGGCATTATGGCGTTGGTGGGTATATGCACAACTGCCGGTCTCAGGTGTCTGCAGGCAAGCCTGACTATCTCTGCAAGATCTTTTCGGAGGAACGGCTCGCCTCCGGAGACGTTGAAAAAATATGTCCATCCAATGGATCTGAATAATCTTTCGATGGTGGAGAGATCAAGATCCGAAGAGGTGTCTTTGTGACCTCTGTCTTTCCAGATAAAGCATGTTTTGCATCTGGATTGACAGTTACCGGTAACAGAAAATGTGACATTTATAGGGTGGGGAGGTTTTGAAAGACCGTGTCTGCACATCCAGCCTTTCATAGCACTCCAACTGAGGTGAGAGAGTTGATTCAGGTGATTCATTTTTACAGGGAAGTGTTTACAGAGGAACTGATAGACAACAGCCTGGAAGGCGAAAAGGATCTCCACGATAATTACAACAGCTCTCTGGCCCAGGGCGATTGTGGTTGCCACAGCCATACCGCCAACTACAAAAGGAGCCAGGAAGAGGCCTCTTATTGATTCCCTCACGCCGATTCCACCGGGAATAAACACCATTACAAGGGCTATAAGCCACGAAGCAGGGGCAGCCAGAAGGCACACAGCAACCATGGCATAAGGCGGGGTGGACTGCGGCACACCGAATCCCCTGAACCACACATAGAGGGCAAGACTTCTCAGGGCCCATGAAAGGATATGAGCGCTTATGAATTTGAACTGATCCATGTGACTTATGTGGGGCAGTTCCTCCAGGTCAACATCGAATTTTCTCGCAAGTTTTCTTGCAAAGAGCTTCTGCAGCCCGGGAGCGAACAGCATTAGTATGGCTAGACCTGCAGATATCCACAAAGCAATTGTGACTGCACCGGGAAGGTCAGATCCAAGAAATGGCAGTGCAACAAGTGCCAGCAACCCCAGGGCTACAAGCATATAGATGTTCTCAAGAACAAGAGCGGTTACACCTTTGAAGGTACTGGTTCCATTTGCTCTGAGGAATGTTAATCGGCCAAGAACCATCCAGAGTTTTCCCGGCATGTAACTGCCCATCTGGGTGATATACCAGTTTCGTCTCAATTCACCCCTGTCAATCCTGGGAATTTTCAGAGCCTCAAGAATCTTCTGCCAGGGAAGTGGAGCGAAGTAATAACCAAGCCAGGCAAATGCGAAGGAAAGAAGCATCAGAGGTCTGCTTGCATTCTGCCCTGAGGTTCTCCAGAATTCTTCCAGTTTGGGCTGCCAGTCAGGAAGCAGCTGTGAGTAGAAATAGTATCCTGCACCAATGAGAAGGATCAGACCTGCCCAGTTCTGTATCTTATGGAAACGTGAATTCTTATGCATTCAGCCTTTTTCTTTTAATTGTTGAGAACAGCACAAACAACAGAATGAGCAGTGCTGCCACAGCGCTTATTATACCACCAAACTTCACGTTACGGTTGCTGTAGGAAAATTCCACCACATGCTCACCGTCTGGTATGGGAACGCCGCGCATCCAGCCATTTGCCCGGTAGAGGCTGGCAGCATTTCCATCAACAGTGACCTCCCAGTTGGGGTACCATGAGTCAGCCAGAACAAGATATCCTGCTCCTGAAGTATGTGTTCGAACGGTAATATGTTCCGGTTGATCTACAAGTATTTCAGCAGTACCAACCACACCATCATACTCTACAGGTGTATCCTGGATAAATGATCTGATCTGGGGATCAATCCCGTTTGCAACTGCGTCAAAACCAACATCCACTGATCCTTCAAAGACCGATCTCGGGATGAAAGCTCTGGGCATTGGGTCTAGTGGATATCCTGGAATTCCTTCAGCAAGTACAGGACGGAACTGTTCCCAGCTGGCAGCACCTTCAGAGGAGGCATAGGATGTCATTGCAGTTTGACGGAGGACCCAGGGCGAGGAAGAGCCTATCAGAGAAAGGAGTTTGTCCGTGGCTGCAGGTTTAGCGGCGTGGTAGCCGTAAACAGATCTTATCTCAAGTGGAACCAGATGGTTGCCGCCGGGGAACACACGTCCTTCACCTGTGATTTCCCGGAGCAGTGGCGCATCAGGGAACATCGATTCGATCGTTGTGGCTGGAAGATAAACCTGGAAATCTCTGTTGAAAGGAATTAGCTCAACTGAGGAAATAGCCAGAATGGAAACAGAGAAAAACCAGACAGACCCTTTGCCCTTTTTCGTTAAAAACAGCAAAGCAGCAAAAAGTCCTGTCACGGAGAATACTCGTAAAAAGTCTTTGGAAAGAAGAGCGGTTCTTCTTGCGATAACGGCACCGAACTGTGATGTGTCTGTAATGCCCACTCTGGTCCACCATGATGCCTGCAGTGCCCTGGAAACAGGATCAGCAGCCAGCATCAGAATCAGGAACAGGCCTGAAATTCCTCCAAGAGCTATCATTGCCTTTTTGAGTTTCACAGAACTCAGCTGCCGGGTGAACAGAGCATCAAATCCCATGCCGGAGGCCAGTGCAATAGAGGATGTTGTTACAAAAGCCGCCATATGCGGAGCTCTTAATTTTCTAAAAATAGGGAATATCCTGTAAAGAATTGCGAATACAGGTGTGTAGCCACCCCAGGACACAACCGCACCGGTGATGGTAAGAGCAAGGAGAGCAAATCTGATATTCCTGTTCTTTCCAAATACTATTCCAGTCAGCCCCAGTATGAAAAAGGCTACGCCCATGAATTCACTTGACAATCTCAGGCCAAGTCTGCCGAAGTAAACAGGAACACCGTTGACTGTGCTGTCTGTGAAACCATGTCGCAGACCGAACAAGCCAGGAAGAAACATTGTAAGGGTCTCCTCCGGAGCAAGAGAGTAACTTGAAGCAGCTTCCAGGGAAAGATCCTCTCCCCTTGAAGTGTGAGTACTGAACTGATAACCCGGGTAGAGCTGAACTGCAGCAAGAGCACCACCAAGAAGGAGAATTGCAGTAAGACCGCCAATGCTTGCTGAAACAGATCTTACCACTGGCTTTTTTATAAGAAAAAGAGAGAGAATCAGGGCACAACCGGCAGAATAGAGAATCATCTGGGGATGGCTGGACAACCCCTGCATTCCTATTGCTATTGCTCCAATTGCGATGTACCGGGAATCCCGGGCTTCTGCCCATTTGACCACGGCCCAGAGAAGAAGAGGCAGCCATGCCCAGCAGATGATCTTGCTGCCATGACCTGCGTAGAAAAGTGTATTAGCCCAGGCACCGGAGGCATAGGCAAAGGTTCCAACAAGAGATCCCCACCGGGAGACTTTTATTGATTTCAGGAATAGCCAGGCAAAGAAACCGGCAAGAACAAGATGCATGGGGAAGAGAAACCTGATCGCCACTTCTGACCCGAACAGTATCAGGGGAAGACCACGGAGCGGGTAGAAAACCGGTGAGCTGAAGGATTCGTAAAAAGGAACTCCACAGAATATGTACGGATTCCATAATGGAAGCTCACCTTGAGAAAGACGGCTCTCAGTGTAGGAGAAGAACGGATAGCCCTGGCTCACAGTGTCGCTCATTTCGCCGCCTGGTAAACGGGAAGATGAGAATATGGTCCAGTAAGTAAGAACTGCAAGAAAAATCAGTGCAATTCCCACAACAGTTTTTTCATTCTTGAACATTACTCCTCCTGCTTAAGATCAAAATTTACTTTACCGGAGCGTAGCAATGCCAGCAAAACTTCAACCAGAGCCATGAAGAGCCTCTGGCCTGCTATTACCACAGCAGCAGGTGCGATCAGTCCCGGAGCGGCTATTGCAGCTGCAGCAGCCTCTCTGACGCCGATACCTCCAGGCACAAAGAAGACAATATAGCCAGCCAGCCAGGACAGAGGGGCCGCAGCCACAGAATGAGAAAAATGAATCTCACTCAAACCAACCCCCTTTAAAAGAAGAAAGAGGGATAAACCGCGGATCGTCCACAGAACAGCAAGAATCAGAGTGGTTGCAAGTGATGTTTTTATCGAGGGAAGCTGCCCTGGATCAATACCTTTTTTTCTGCATAGAAAGCTCTGCACCGGGTGAAGAAGAGGAAGCAGCAGGATCGCTGCAGAAGCTGCTATTGCTGCAGCTCTTCCTCCGGTATGTTGAAAAACCTCGGGGCTGATAATGGCAAGTACCATAACAAGCAACCCAATCGATGCCACTGTGAAGAACAGCTCGTAAGCGGTAGTTGCCGCTGCCCGCCCCATTTTCATTCCACGGGTTTTGAGAAAACCTGCTCTTCCGGCAAAGAGCCATATTTTTCCTGGAATGTACCTTCCCAGCTGACTTGCATACCAGGCGGCAAACATTTCTCCTGCTGGAATTCGTGATCCCATAGACCTGCAGATCAGAATCCAGCCCGAGGGGGTAAGCGCAAGACTTACAGCTAGAAGAATACCTGAAGCAGTGAGTTCACCCATGTTCAGGTTCCAACTGTACCTGTCCACCTCTTCAAGCCACTGGCCACCGTTTTTCCAGATCACAAATGCTGCTGCAATCACAAGAATGAACAGAGCTGCTCTGGATATAGTGGTAATCCTGGTTCCTTTCACAGAAGTTCCTGCTTTCGGTACCAGTTCACCGCTTCAATTGCTGTGAGGTTGAAAGAACGGGTGGGGACAAAGCCTCTTTTTTCAGCCTTATCGATGTTACTGAATCGATCCATTCCAAAAAGCTGGTATCTGCTTTTCGAAAGAGCTTTAGGACAGAGAGGACCGAACCTGAGTGCTGCTTTGAAGACAAAACGGGGAATTGGCATGAATTGAATGGACTTGCCCATGGCAACTGAAATGATCTGTGCAAGTTCACGTACCGACAGTATCTGAGGCCCTCCAATGTTGTAGATTCCTTTTGAAAGAATATCTCCGGGGAAACTCTTTAGAACCGCATCAGCAACATCTCTTACATCAGTTGGTCTTGTTCTTGCTGAACCAGAGCCTACAAGCGGGAACCATCCTTTGTGTACCTGACGAAAAAGAGGCAATTTGTGCATATCACCCGGGCCGAAAACGAAATCAGGCCTCAGGATAGTCACACCAGGACAGTTTGAGATCAGCTGTTTTTCCGCTTCCACTTTTGAAGACTCGTATTCTCCCAGTGGATCGTACTTTGCCGTTTCCTTTGCATTTGCGGAAAGGCCGGTTACTCCTGGAGTACTCAGGTGAATCAGGGGAATGATGTTCTTTCTGCATTGTCTGCCCAGTGCAACCGGAAGCTCAATGTTGGCAGCTTTCAGCTCTTCAGTTGTCGCGCCCTGCCCCCCCAGTCTTCCTGCACTGTTTATCACAAGATCAACCCCTGAAGGAAGTATTGAGAAGGTGCCCTGTTTTGATAAACTGTGAGTAATTACAGAATGGCCAGCCTTTTCAACAGCCAGTTTGATGTATTCACCTATGAAACCTGTGGCACCTGTGAGGAAGACGTTCAAGAGATGGCCTCCAGAAGTTTTTGGGTATATGATGCCCATGAGAACTGAGAGGCTTTTGAGGTGATTCTCTCCGTAGTGATCTCATTACCAGTGAGCGATGAGCATTCCAGTATGGCTTCAGCAAGGCTCTCCGGTGTTGCGTGTTCAGCTATTATTCCGGTTTTGCCCTGGTCAACTGTTTCAGCCAGCCCACCCTTGTTTGTAACAACCAGAGGTTTTCGGAATGCAAGAGCTATCTGGCTGATCCCGCTTTGCGATGCTCTCCGGTAAGGAAGTACAACAATATCTGCTGCGTTGAACCAGGTTCCTACATCAATGTCCGGGATGAAGGAATTTTCCCAGAGAAGTCTCGAAGACTTGAAATCGCGGTCTGTATAATTCTCTCCTGCAGCAATAACTCTGTATTCCTCCGGGAGAAGTTCACAGGCCTGGAGAAGAATGTCCAGCCCCTTGTATTCCCTGACCAGACCAAAGAAAAGAAGAGCTTTATGGTTTGGTTGCAGGCCAAGCTTTTTCCTGGCGTCCTCTCGTGATAAGCCTGTGTTCAGGTACTGGTCATAGATTGGATGAAACAACTTGACTACTTTACTGCCCAATTTCATTGCCTGCTCTTCAGCCTGCCTGGAGTGGACCGCAAGGATATCCTGTTTTTGAAAGAAGCGTTTGGCGAAGGTTCTGGCAAAAGGAAAGGATTCATGAGGATTGATATTGTGGCAGATAGCAATCGATTTGATCCCACCGGGGTTTACCGCTGAAAGACACGGAGCAAAGAACGGGTGCCACCATTGAATGATGATAAGATCCGGTTCCATGTTTTTGATGTACTCTCTTGTATTTTTCCATGAAAAGGGCTGATATGAGTGCAAATTGCCCTGTACTTCACTGTATCCCACTTCGTACTGGGTTTTCCCCGGGAAGAGAAAATCGGGATAAAGGTGAGAGTAGTTAATGCCGGTGACATCACAGCTCTCTTTCTCCAGCGCGGAGAGAAGCATTTTTCCAAATTGTGCAATTCCACCTCTGTAAGGCGGGAGAGGGCTGATCAAAGCAATTTTCATTTTGTTTGAGAGGTGATCGTGTATGGTTTACGGGGATTGAAGCGAAGGATCATCTCTCCCAGCAAGCCCATGGAGATAAATTGAAATCCTGCCAGCATAAGGAATACACCCATGAGAAGAAGCGGTCTTCCTCCGATAGATTCTCCGTTCAGCCAGAGAACTGACAGATAAATGTTGATCACAAAACCGGTAAAAGAGAGAAAAGTACCGATACCTCCGAAGAAATGAAGGGGGCGATAGGAATAGCGACCGAGAAACAGAACTGTTATCAGGTCGGTATAACCTCTGAAAAATCGTGCAAGGCCATATTTGCTGTGTCCGTGCTTACGGGCACGATGGTTCACAGCTTTTTCGCCTATTTTAAATCCGTTTCTAAACGCAAGCACAGGTGTGTAGCGGTGCATTTCCCCGTAAAGCTCAAGAGTTTTGGCTACTGCACTTCTGTAAACCTTCAGACCGCAGTTGAAATCATGGAGGTGAATGCCAGTGGTGAGCCCTACAACACTGTTAAATATCTTTGAAGGTAATCGTTTTCCCGCAGGATCATGCCTGACTTTTTTCCATCCGCTTATCAGATCCAGCCCTTCCTTTTCCATGAGTTGTATCATGGGAAGAATTTCTGCAGGATCATCTTGCAGATCTGCGTCAAGAGTGGCAATGAATTGGCCTTCTGCCTGATCAAATCCCGCAGCAAGAGCTGCTGCCTTCCCCCGGTTGGCACCAAACCTCAGCCCTTTCACAGGGTATTTTTCTGCAAGGTCAGTTATTGTGATCCAGGTGTTGTCTGAGCTTCCATCGTCTATGATAACAGAGTTCCAGTTTTTCTTCTCAAGTGTTGTAGAAATTTCATTGAGCAACTCCGGGAGGCTGTCAGCCTCATTGTATGCTGGAATCACAACGGTAATTAATATGTCATTACTGGTATTCATGTAGCTCTACCTCACTTTCGCCTACCCTCAAGTATGTGAAGTGGGAAATCCAGTCGCCAAGTGAAGCATGAATAAGGTTTCCGTGGTTAACAACAGACGGACAATGTGTGTGTCCTGTGATAACAAGTTCTGTTCCTTCAAGTGCCTGATCAAGTACCCAGCGTGTGATGAACTCCGGGACGTGATCCACTTGCTTGCGGAGGATTCTTTTGCTTGTATGAGAAAACAGGTTGGCGAGGAATGTGGCAACAGTAGGATGTATCATTGAGAAAAGAAATTTTGCTGGAGATGATCGGATCACGGGTTTCATCATTCTGTAACCATGGTCACCGGTTCCCAGACCGTCACCGTGAGCCATGATTGTTTTTCTGCCGTGGATCAAAACGCTGTGAGTGTTCTTGAAAATGATCTGCATACCGGTTTCAGCGGCAAGTCGATCTCCGCACCACCAGTCATGATTGCCGGGGAGGAATGTTACATCCCACCCCCTCAGTGACAGATCTTTAAGCTGTGAAAGGAGATCCGAGAAGCCTGCAGGAATCACTGTGCGATACTCAAACCAGTAGTCAAAGAGGTCGCCCAGTATCCACAGTTTTCCCGGTTCCTTTTCAGCGAGTTCTCTTAAGAATCGCATTAACGGTTCCCGACCAGGGTGGTGTTTTCCAGAAGGGTACAGGTGTACATCGCTGATGAAGTAATGGTTCACTGAACTCCCCGCAGAGTTCTCTCCACACAACCGAATCCGTAGGCGCTCACTGCAGTTCCGTCACTTCGTACCAGAGTGGCAACCGGGAGATTGTCTGTAATGAGAAATTCTTTGAGTGCCTCATCCCCCAGGGCTACACTGATGGATATTCCCAGTGAATTCAATTGAGTCTGAGATGCATTTCGAACAGTTGAGCTGAATTGAACAGGAACAGGAGTTATGCCCCGTTCATGAACTGTGGCCAGGAATTCCAGGTCCATTTCACTTTCCCGGTACTGGCCAACAGGAAGCCAGCAGTAAAGAAGGATGGCTTCGTGACTGCTTTCTTCCAGTTCAATAAAACCATCTGTATCCGGAAGAAGAATTGTTCCTGGAACAGACAGCTCGGGAACAGGTTCCACCTCTTCTGTTACAGCTGTACTGCTTTCCTCTCCGCATCCTGAAACAAAGGAGACAAGAATTACTATAAGTCCGATTCTATTTATCATGTCATGGGACCTCGCTGAAAATTATTGATACAGTGCCGTCCGTCTGAGTATAGTCCAGCGGAAATGGTGTATGTTCCGGTAATCTCATATCGGGAGGAACTGTTCTGCCGCAATTTACGATAGTGGCAAAAGTGACCAGTTCTCCGATTTCCACAGTTATGGTCATAGGATACAGTGCCCATGTGCCCTCTCCTTTACTCTCTGCCAGTACCCAGGAGAGAGCAGAGAGCTCGTTTCCCGATCTTACAGTATTTGCAGGAGATCTGAACAGAATCAGTGGCGTGAATGCAAGAAGTATGCCAGTTATTCGGAGAACCCATGAGGAGAGTTTCAAGCTTCGTCAAACAGGTTGGATATGGAATTCCTGAGAGACAGCGGAGCAGGAGTTCGTAGCAGCCCAACAGTTCTGCCGTGAATTTTAAAGGCTCTTCCAAGAAATTCCTCACAGTTTGGACAGCTTCTGATATGGTTCTCTACCCTGGTTGCATTTTCAGGAAGAAGTTCCCCGGAGATGTAATCATTGTAGTGATCCAACACGAAAATACATTCAGGACTCATTTTCCTCCAACCCTTCATTGAACCATTGACTCAGCATTTTCTGCAATGAGACTCTGGCTCTGTGCAACCTTGATCTAACCGTACCCACCGGAATATCAAGTAGTTCTGCAGCTTCAGCATAAGAAAACCCCTCAACATCACACAAAAACACAACACTACGAAAATCAATGCTCAGTTGAGCCATTGCCTTATCAATATCTTCACGCATCATATCACGGAGAAACATTTCAAATGGCTGCGGCCACACACTTCCAGTGAACCTTTGATCGCCGGATTCAACTTCATCCGTCCAGTCACTTGGAATTTCTCCACGGCTTTTTGCTCTGTGCTGGTTGAAAAATATGTTCCTCATGATTGCGAACAACCACGCCCTGGCATTAGTTCCCTGCTTAAACTTGTCAGCAGCCTTCAGTGATCTGGCGCAGGTTTCCTGAACCAGGTCACCAGCATCTTCGCTGTTTCTGGCAAGGTGCAGTGCATACCTGTACATACTGTCCAGGTTTGACATAACCTCATTCTCGAATACCAGTCGATTCTCAGACTTTTTGCTCATCTACCCTCCGTAAGTGGAACATTAGCAAAAGGTACCCCTTGCGGCAAGTGCAACGATTCGGGGTGTGGAGAAAACTGAAGTATTTTTACGTGTTCGTATATAGTGGTTAAACAGGCACATCCACAACCTGTAGTACTCGGGACTTGCTTTAGGCACTAAATATTGATAATTTCGGCAAAATGTAACTTGAGGGGAGATATTGTGTCAGCCAATAAAGATGGTCTGTTTGAGGACTTTTTTAATACCGAGGAGAAGAAAGAGGAGCGAGAGCAGCCTCTTGTGGAGAATCTTGTTACTCCGTCATTCACTCCAAATGCCGAAATGGTTCTAAGAAAGCGTTACCTAACAAGAAATGGTGATGGAGAAATTCTGGAAACGCCATCCGAGATGTTGTGGAGGGTGGCTTCATGTGTAGCGGATGCTGAGTTGGAGTGGGATGGAGATACAGGTCAATGGGCCACCGTGTTTTATAATATGATGGCACGAAAGGAGTTTCTCCCCAACTCCCCGACCTTAATGAATGCCGGGAAAGAACTCGGTCAGCTTTCAGCCTGTTTTGTGCTTCCTGTTGATGACAGCATGGACAGTATCTTCACTGCGGTCAAAAACACTGCTCTGATTCATAAAAGCGGAGGGGGGACGGGTTTCTCATTCTCTAAGATCAGACCTGCCAATGATTACGTTCACTCCACCAAAGGCATTTCCAGTGGTCCAATTTCATTCATGACCGTGTTTGATCACGCAACGGAAACAGTTAAGCAGGGGGGAGTTCGCCGGGGTGCGAATATGGCCGTTCTCCGGGTAGACCATCCTGATATTGAGCAGTTCATCAGTGTGAAGCAGGATATGGGTCTTCTGAATAATTTCAACCTTTCCATTGGCGCTACAGATGCTTTCATGAATGCAGTAGAAAGAGGAGAGGATTTCTCGCTTGTGAATCCTCGCTCAGGAGAAGCCATTGAAACACTCAGTGCAAAATCAATTTTTTCCCAAATTGTAGATTGCGCCTGGGCGAGCGGTGAACCTGGTCTAATTTTTATTGACAAGATGAATGATGCGAATCCCACGCCCCATATTGGAGAAATTGAAGCCACAAATCCTTGTGGAGAGCAGCCCCTTCTTCCTTTTGAAGCGTGTAATCTGGGTTCTGTTAATCTTTCCTTAATGGTCAGGCGCGGGTCAAATGGACTTCCTGAGGTTGCCTGGAGCCGTTTAGAGAAAACTGTTCGAAATGCTGTTCGGTTTCTTGATGATGTTATTGAGGTTAACAAATATCCCCTTCCCGAGATCACAGAGATGGTCACAGGTCACAGGAAGATTGGCCTGGGTCTCATGGGCTTTGCCGACCTTTTGTTCAGATTGTCTATTCCGTACAACAGCGAGAAAGCTCTTGTTCTTGCCGAGGAAATAATGAGTTTTGTGGCAGATAAGGGAAGGCAGACCAGCTCTGATCTGGCACGGGAGAGAGGTGCATTCCCTAATTTTAGAGGCAGTCTTTTTGATACGAGAAATATGCCTGCTATGAGAAATGCAACTGTTACAACCATTGCTCCCACAGGATCCATCAGTATTCTGGCAGGTTGCTCAAGTGGAATTGAACCTGTTTTCGCACTGGCCTATACCAGGAAGAATCTGCTGGATGAGGGAGATGAGCTTCATGAAGTTGTGCCTGAGTTTGCCAAAGTTGCAATGGAAAGACACTTTCATTCTGCGGAGCTTATTGGGAAAATAGCGGAAAAAGGAAGCTGTAAGGATATGGAAGAAGTTCCCGAGGATGTTAGAGGGGTGTTTGTAACTTCACACGACATAAGTCCTTCATATCATGTGAGAATGCAGGCTGCTTTCCAGAAGTATACAGATAATGCAGTTTCAAAAACCGTTAATCTTCCATCAGATGCCTCGCGTGAGGATATCGCCCAGGTATTTCGTCTGGCAAGGCAGCTTGGCTGTAAGGGTGTTACTGTTTACAGAGATGGAAGTCGGGACAAACAGGTGTTGAACCTGAATTCAGAGAAACCGGAAGTAAAAGAAGACTCACCCCTGGTTGGTCCAAGGCCCAGACCTGAACTTACAAGGGGAGTTACAAGAAGAGTAAAAACCGGCTGCGGAAATCTTTACGTGACAATTAACGAGGATGAGCATGGTCCTGTAGAGATATTCAGTCAGATGGGGAAAGCCGGTGGATGTGCTGCAAGTCAGAGTGAGGCCATTAGCCGAATGGTATCTCTTGCGCTGCGCAGCCATGTTCATCCCTCGGAAATAACCAATGAACTGAAAGGCATCAGTTGCCACAGACTGGCATGGCAGAATGGAACTAGAATTCTCTCCTGTGCGGATGCAATGGGCAAGGCGCTTGAATGGCACATGAATAGTGCAGAACATGATTCTGAAGAGGAACTTGTGAATGATCCTGATATGGCGGTTATTGTAAGTGAAGGCTCTGGTTCTTCAGCTTCAGTCAATAACCTCGCCGGGGCATGTCCCTTTTGTGGAGGTCCCTTGAAGTATGAATCAGGTTGTGTCTCATGTGCACTTGAATGTGGTTATTCGGAATGCGGATAACCGGGGTTCTACTCTTATTGAGCTGATGATACTTTTGCGGTAAGGGGGATGATTTCTGGCATGTTACAATGGCCACGGTCATATCTATGACGGCGTGGCCAGCTGGTAACCCGACAAACTATTCTGTATCCGGGTCCTCTGCGTTCTCGATTTCTTCCAGGGCCTTTCCAAGAGCCTGATGAACCTCTTTCATCAGATCCGGATTGAGAGTGATGCCCTTGCGTGTGGGCTTCCACTCGCCATCATCGGCCATGTAATAAGTGCGTATTTCGATATACTGGCGTTTACGGAATTCTGTCAGGGCAACCCTTACTACGTCTTCGCCCTTTTCTATCTGTGCTATCTGCTTGTCCATTTCAACCTCCCCTGGAGGTAAACCCCACAATACTTAATTGCAGGACGTACTTCCTGTTTAATTCAAGAGGCTACTGTACATTCTGAATAACCACGCTGTCAAGTGTTCGCTACCGGTCAGGAGCATGTCCGAGTAGGCAGCATTAAAGTAAACAAGGCGCTTCCCTGTGTAAGCAAAGGAATAGAACACTGGCATTTACAACCACATAATCGACCTCAATCCACGTGTATTATCATCAAATAGCGCTGCCATACTTTTTAAAATCGCACGAATCCTGACTCGATCCTGTAGCGAAACTGTGCAGCGCTTATTGCCAGAAACACTTCTGGTATGTGGTTTGTATATTAACAGAACACAAACCGGGGGTCTTATCATGGACGAGCTTGGTGTATGTAAGCAGAGAATTAGGCAAATACTGGGGGCCTTGCCCTGCGGTTACATATATGGAGAAGTTGTTGTAAACGGGAACGGTGATTCGGAGGATTATACTGTTCTTGATGTGAATCATGCTTTCTCAGATATCACAGCAACCACGAGAGAGAAGGTTCTCGGATCACGGATAGCCGGTCTTTTTTCGCTTTCTTCCGTAAAGGATGACATAGCGATTTTTTCTGCTGTTGCGATCACTGGCGATCCTGTTGAGAAAGAATTCTATTCTCCGCACTTTGGTAATCATTTCAGATTGTTCTGCTTTTCTCCCGAACAGGGTTTTTTCATTGCCCTGCTTACTGATCTGTCCCAGGAAAAGAAACTTGAGAATCGCCTTGATTTTGTCTGGCAATTCGGCAATTCCACATCTGATGAATTCTTTATTCTTGCCCCCTCAGGAAAATTTGTTCTGGGAAACAATGCGGTAGCCACAAAATTGGGGACAAATCTGGTAGGTATTCCAGGTCATAAGCTTTCCGACCTGAATCCTATAGCTGATGGAGAGTGGTGGGAAACTTTGTGGAATTCTCTGCTTCAGCGAGGCTCCCTGCAATTTGAGACAGATCACAAGGGGAAGGATAATGTTGTTTATCCTGTGGAACTCTCAGTTGACCTGATGGAGTTTGA
This sequence comes from Candidatus Sabulitectum sp., assembly GCA_029940175.1. Taxonomy (GTDB): domain Bacteria; phylum Fermentibacterota; class Fermentibacteria; order Fermentibacterales; family JCC-6; genus Sabulitectum. Next base: position 15,040 of record JAOZRM010000035.1, read on the forward strand.
CGGTAGAAAATATGCCTCTTTTGTTGCAAAGAATGTTTCTGCCAAGCAAATCATCTCAAAAGCTCTCAGGCAGGATAGAAGATTTGCTGAGCATGCTGCCTCTATGGCAGGTTATTTCGTATGGATGATAGATTCCCTGGGTGTGTTTCGCCCTCTCCTTGGTGGGAATGGCAATCTTGTTGCAGGACCGGTGGATGATGTGTTCTTTTCCAGCATCCATCATGATGACAGAAACCTGCTGGCAAAAGCTATTCAGGCCGAAGCGGAAGGAACCAGGGATTTGCGGCTGAAAACCGAAAGAGGAGCTGTTTATCACAGGTTCAAATGGTCCAGAGTTGAGGATAATTGTATAGTGGGGATCAGCTACCCTGTGGGCGGAACCGGGCTGGCAGGCATTGGAAGTCATTCGATTGCAATGGATGCTCTTACTTTGATGGCAGAATCCGTACTTGTGCGAGTTAACAAGCTGGAAATTGCACTGAACCAGAACAATATCGGTGTAGCAACCAGAATGGTGCAAGCCCTTACTGCAAACTTTGCAAGTATTTCCGGAAAGAACAATTTCCCGGAAAAGATCAGATTGGATGCCTATTTAACGGAAAAAGAGGGCATGCTGAAACAGTTGATTGAGCCTGAAATATCTTTGATTCTTGATGTATCCACCAGATCTGTTGGCCTGATTGACCCTTCTTCTCTGGAGAATATACTTGTAAGACTGTTTCTCGCAATTCAGAGCACCGAACTGGTTACAGGCATTTCAATGCGTTCATTCACTGACACCCTAAATGCCGGTCTTTTTGTAACTGTTTCCGGTAAAGACGGTATTCAAGCAGCTCTTGAGAGTGCATTCATCCCCGTTAAGAGCCAGGTACCCGGGCTGGCTTCAGTTTATGCAATGGTCAGAGCCGGAGGAGGACGGGTTTACTATGAGACTCTGGATGACCAGGTACAGTTTACCCTGAATTTCCCCAAGGCAGGACTGGATGATGATTCCGCTTTTATTCTTGTTGCTCTTCCTGACAGTGTCGATGCTGCAAGAACAAGTGCAGCCTTGAGAAGTGCAGGTTTTTCTGTAGCAGTAGAAAACAGCTTCTCAGAGATACTTCGTAGAATAAGCGAAGAGGAAGTTGGCCTGCTAATTGTATCAACATTCATGTCTGATTTTTCCCTGGAGGATATCAGGTCAAAGATTTCCGGCGTGTCTTTGATCCAGATCGGGGGAAAACCCGCTGACAACCATACTAAATACCTTCCTCATGATTTTCGTACAAATGATCTGGTAGCCATGGTAAATGAGATAACCAGTGCTACAACTGAAACGCTTCAGGCAATAGATCTCCCAGGCGGAAATCTCTGGGGGGAACCCCATCTGATGCCACCGTTATCTTGAAATCCTCATCACAGAATTCCCACAAAACCTGCCTGCATGCCCCGCAGGGTACAGGTGGTCCATCAGGAGAGTAGATCACAATCTTCTTAAACCTTCTCATCCCAGTTGCAATTGCTGCGAATAGAGCTGATCTTTCTGCACACATCGTCATACCATAGGAAGAATTCTCAACATTTACACCACCGTGAACATTGCCGTCGCAGTCCTCCAGAACTGCGGCGACCCGGAAGTGTGAGTATGGAGAATAGCACCTGGCAACAAGAAGTTTAGCCTCGTTAATCATTTCATTGGATGTCATGGTGTACCTCTTTCAGGAAAGATCTGCCGGGAAAATCTCCACCAGTTTGAAAAAACTCAGCCAGAGTACAGGCAATATCACTGAATGTAGATCGTGTTCCAAGGGAGAGCCCTGAAAACCCAGGGGAGTACACCAGAAGGGGAACAAATTCCCTTGAGTGGTCTGTGCTGGGTGTGGTGGGATCATTGCCGTGATCTGCCGTGATGATCAACAGGTCCTCCCGGGTAAGGGATTTCAGTAAACGCGGTATCCAGCGATCCACATCAGCAAGACCCTGAGCAAATCCCTGATAGTCGTTTCTGTGTCCCCACTTTGAATCAAAATCGCAGAAATTCGCAAAGATAAATCCTCCTGCAGAGATACTGATCTTCTCCAGAAGCAGGTTCATTCCCTGTGAGTTATTGGCGGTGTGTTCTGTTTTGATGTTTCTGTGGTTGAAAAGGTCATCAATTTTGCCCACTCCAGTCACAGCAATCCCCTTCTCAACCAGCTTGTCAAGAAGTGTTTCACCGGGAGGAGAGACAGAAAAATCCCTTCTACTGGCAGTTCTGGTGTACCGGCCGGCCTGGCCGATGAAAGGTCTTGCAATAACCCTGCTGACTCCCAGGTCAGGGGGAACAAGCATTTTCCTGGCAATTCTGCAACATCGGTAAAGTTCATCCAGTGATACCGCAGATTCATGAGCTGCAATTTGAAAAACACTGTCAGCAGAGGTGTAAACGATCAGCCCTTCAGTACGGATCTGTTCTTCACCCAGACGCTGTATTATTTCAGTTCCTGATGCAACTTCATTTCCAAGAATAGCATGTCCGCAGGCAAGGGAGAATTCATCTATGAATGCAGTTGGAAATCCTGATGGAAAGGTGGGCATAGCCACAGATGATACCAGCCCCATCATCTCCCAGTGGCCTGTTGTAGAATCTTTTCCTTTAGACATTTCACTGAGTTTTCCCCATGATGCAATCGGTGAGCTCACTGGTTTAATTCCGGAAACAGGATGAATATTTCCAAGCCCCATCTTCTGCAGGTTAGGCAGGCTAAGGCCTCCAACAGCTCTGGCTGTATTTCCCAGTGTATCACTTCCACTGTCACCGTAATCAGCAGCATCGGGCATCTCGCCGATACCCACCCCATCCAGCACAAGCACAACTGCTTTTTTCAAATCAACCTCCTCTTCATGCTGAACATAAGAACCTTTTCCAGTAAGCGGAATAGAGGGGCTCATCTTTGTAGTCAAGTATGCTTCTTTGTATAGTCTGTAAATGGAACGATATTTGTGGTGTACATCTGGAAGCAGAGAGGTTTAAGATGATATACGATGACGGTGAAGCATACGACAAAGAGAAGGCCGATAATATTTACTACGAGATGTGGTTCGTGCTAACGCTCGGTGCACCCTTGGTTTCCGGCTTAGTTGCGCTTCGAGATGGTTGAACACTACCTTGACAAATATCTTCCAGAAAAAGGAAAAGTTCTTGATGCTGGCGGTGGTACAGGTGAGTTTACTCTACGTGCTGCAGGTCTAAGACCTGATCTATCATTCATTAATTTTGATCTGTCTCATGGCATGCTGGAAACTGCCCGGGAAAAGATCCTTCAAGCCGGTATGGAATTCAGAATCAGCAATCAGCAGGGTGACATCATGAACATGCCTTTTAACAGTGGAGCATTTGATTATGTCATGTGCCTGGGTGATGCTTTCAGTTTCTGCACCGATTTTCAGAAAGCATTCTCGGAGCTTACCAGAGTTACCGGAAAGAAAGGGCTGTTTCATCTTTCTGTAAACTCTTTCTGGGGCAATTTTGCAGCCATGATCGGAAAAGGGCCTGATCTGGGATTCACTTACGAAGATGTGATGAGTTACCTTGAAACAAGGATCATCCAGCAAAAAGGTGTTTCCACCCACTGCAGAAGCTTTACATTTCATGAATTGAAAGAAATGGGAGAAAGGAACGGGCTGAAAATAGTCAAAGCCTTTTCATCTCCGGTACTTCCCGCCCACAAAGACTGGCTGAATGATACTGAGAAGCATGAGCAGATCCTGGTGTTGCAGTACAGATTCTGTGAGCAGCAGAATCTGCTGGATCACGGAAACCA